>CAIQHW010000042.1 GCA_903871715.1 uncultured bacterium | reverse complement strand
ATTATTTTTAGAAGAATTAAGTTTGGAAACTGGTGCTGTAACTGTTGATACTGCTATTACCGATGCCGATGGCGATTTTTTGTTGAAAGGCAATGTGAGAGAAAAAGCGATGCACAGAATTAGATTGGCAAATGGCTTCAATTATTTTTTTGCTTTGGATAAAAATGAAAAAATAAATTTTTCGGCTGATGTTCAAAATCCTTTACTATACCATGTTTCAGGCTCAGTTGAATCGGAAGTTTTAAAAACTTTGATTGATTCCATTCAAGCCAACAATAAAAAATTAACGTTGCTTCAAAATCAATATATCGAGTTGCAAAAAAATCACGCCAGCGATTCTGCCATCAACAATTTCAAAACACGAGCCGATGAAAGTGTAAATGGATACATGAATGCGGTGAAAAAATTTATTGACACCAGCCGTTTTCCTATCGCTTCTATTTTTGCTGCCAGCTTATTAAATCCTGAAAAAGATTTAGAAACGATTAATAAATTAAGTGAACGACTGCAAAAAAATGCACCCAATGCGAAATACACTAAAGATTTTATCAAACATTATGGCAATATCGTGGAAGACTTGGTGGGCAAGCCTTTCAAGGAAATTAATTTGCCAACTTTCAGCCGTCAATACACCAAATTATCATCGCTAAAAGGCAAATGGATTTTGTTAGATTTTTGGGCAAGTTGGTGTGGACCTTGTCGCCGCGAAAACCCAACTGTGGTTGCGGCTTGGAAAAAATTTAAGGATAAAAATTTTACCATTTTTAGTGTATCATTAGATGATGAAACAGGTAAATGGTTTGATGCCGTGAGAGCTGACCACTTAGATTGGAAAACACATGTTAGTGAGCTGAAAGGCTGGGACAGTAAGGTTTGTAAGGATTATTACATCAATCAAATTCCGACCAATTTTTTAATTAATCCTGATGGCATTATTATGGCTCGTGATTTACGTGGTGCAGATTTAGAAAAAAAATTGATGGAAGTTTTAACCAAAAAGGCAATTTAATTTTAACTTCGTAAAATGAATATCGCTTTATTTCCTGGTAGTTTCGACCCGTTTACAAAAGGGCATGAAGACCTTGTGCATCGGGCTTTACCACTGTTTGATGAAATTATTATTGCCATCGGAATTAATACCACCAAGCAATATTTTTTTTCGTTGGAAAAAAGAATTGCGTTTATCAAAAATATCTTTGAAGAAGAAAAAAAAGTGAAAGTTTACTGCTACGAAAACCTAACGATTGATTTTGCCAAACAACAAAATGCCAAATTTATTCTTCGTGGAATACGCAACAGCATTGACTTTGAGTATGAACGCAGCATTGCCGATATGAACAAAATGATGCAACCCAATGTTGAAACGGTGTTGCTAAATTGTTCTCCACAATTCAATATGATTTCATCAACCATTGTTCGCGAGATAATTAAAAGCGGTGGTGACACTAGTCTATTTTTACCAAGAAATTTTCAAATTCTTTTCAATAATTAAACAATAACATGAGCAAAAATCCGAATCAACCCGAAATGCAAGAAGGTCAAATTAATATCGAATTGACTGATGAAGTAGCAGATGGTATTTACAGTAATTTAGCCATTATCACTCACAGTCAAAGCGAATTTATTGTTGATTTTGTGCGCATTGTGCCAGGCACGCCAAAAGCAAAAGTGAAATCGCGAATTATTCTAACACCGCAACATGCCAAGCGTTTGATGATGGCATTGACCGATAATGTGAAAAAATATGAAATGTCAAATGGTGTAATTAAAGACACAGAAATGACACCTCCATTGCCAATGAATTTTGGTGGACCTGCAGCCTTGGCTTAATTTAGGTTGTTTTCTCTACAAAAAAAAATCCCGACATGAAATATATTTGTCGGGATTTTTTTATTTTTATTTTTAAAAAGTTAGTAACGATAATACTCAGGTTTGAATGGACCTTCTTTCGGAATACCTAAATATGCTGATTGTTCAGGTGTTAATTCATCTAACACTACACCTATTTTAGCTAAGTGCAAACGAGCAACTTTTTCATCCAAATGTTTAGGTAAAACATAAACTTTGTTTTCGTAAGCTTCTGTATTAGTCCACAATTCTAATTGTGCTAAAGTTTGGTTAGTGAATGAATTACTCATTACAAATGAAGGGTGGCCAGTTGCACAACCTAAGTTTACCAAACGACCTTCAGCTAATACAATCACATCTTTACCATCAATAGTGTACATATCAACTTGTGGTTTGATAGTATTTTTTGTATTGCCATAAGCACTGTTTAACCAAGCCATATCAATTTCAATATCAAAGTGACCGATATTGCAAACGATAGCTTTGTCTTTCATCAAACGGAAATGTTTTTCAGTAATCAAATCTCTACAACCCGAAGCTGTAACAATGATATCCGCTTCTTTTACAGCATCAATCATACGTTTTACTTCAAAGCCATCCATTGCAGCTTGCAATGCACATATTGGGTCGATTTCTGTAACGATTACACGGCAACCAGCACCTTGTAATGAAGCAGCAGAACCTTTGCCCACATCACCATAAGAACCAACAACAGCTACTTTACCAGCCATCATCACATCAGTTGCTCTGCGAATTGCATCTACCAATGATTCTTTACAACCGTATTTATTATCGAATTTTGATTTAGTAACTGAATCGTTAACATTGAAAGCAGGGATTGGTAAAGTACCATTAGCCATTCTTTCATATAAACGGTGAACACCAGTTGTAGTTTCTTCAGATAAACCTTTAATGCCAGCAATCAACTCTGGATATTTATCAAAAACCATGTTGGTTAAATCACCACCATCATCCAAAATCATATTCAAAGGCTTATCAGCGCTACCGAAGAATAAAGTTTGTTCAATGCACCAATCCGCTTCTTCTTGTGTTTGACCTTTCCAAGCATAAACACCAATACCAGCAGCAGCAATAGCAGCAGCAGCTTGATCTTGTGTTGAGAAAATGTTGCAAGAGCTCCATTTTACTTCAGCACCCAAATCAACTAATGTTTCAATTAACACAGCAGTTTGGATAGTCATGTGCAAGCATCCTGCGATACGAGCGCCTTTTAAAGGTTGTTTTCCTTTGTATTCTTCACGGATAGCCATTAAACCTGGCATCTCAGCTTCAGCCAATCTGATTTCTTTACGTCCCCATTCAGCTAAGCTCATGTCTTTTACCTTGTGCTTCAAATTGAAGTCAATAGCAGTTTTGGTCATTGTACTCATTGTTTGATATTGTTTTTAGAGTTGCAAAAATAGAATATTCCACATCAACAACCAAAAGTGCAAATGGTTTTGTGTTTTCAAAAAAATAATGACAACACAATTAAAATTACTTTTGCACAAAAAACTTTTCATTTTAAGCAAATGGTAAACGAAGCAATTATATTGGCAGGTGGCTTGGGTACTCGATTGCAAAGTGTAGTGAATGATGTGCCAAAAGCATTGGCACCAGTGGCAGGGCATCCATTTTTGTATTTTATTTTAAAGAAAATGAAACAGCAAAAAGTGCAGCGATTAATTTTTTCATTGGGCTACAAACATGAAATGGTAGAAGAATATTTGTGGGAATGGAAAGATGATTTTGATATGGCATTTGCGATTGAAGAAGAACCGCTAGGCACTGGCGGAGGCATACGCCATGCAGCTTTTAGCGTAAATAACGAAAAATGTTTGGTATTAAATGCCGATACTTTTTTTGATGTAGATGTGGCAAAGCTTCATCATCAGCACTTTTCATTAAACGCTGATTTAACAATTGCGTTAAAACCGATGAAAAATTTTGAACGCTACGGCATTGTATTGTTGGATGAAAACAAAAATATTGTCGGCTTTAAAGAAAAACAATTTACGCCCGAAGGTTTGATTAATGGTGGTGTTTACCTGATGAACAAAAATATTTTAACCGATTTTATTTTTCCCGAAAAATTTAGTTTTGAAAAAGATTTTTTAGAAACACATTTGAATCTATTGCATTTTCAAGGCTTTATTAGCGATACTTATTTTATCGACATCGGCGTTCCTGCTGATTTTGAACGGGCCAATCAAGAAATGAAATAAGCTTTAGAATATTCATTTTAAATTTGAAAAACTTTTTTTTGTGAACGAAAATTTCTTGCATTATATCTGGAAACATCGTTTGTTTAATTTAAAAAATTTAACAACAACTAATGGCGAAGCCTTAACCATATTGAGTTGTGGCACACACAATCAGCAAGCAGGTCCCGATTTTTTGCAAGGAAAAATTAAAATTGGAAATGTAATTTGGGCAGGCAATATAGAAATTCATTTGCGCAGCAGCGATTTTGAAAAACATCAACATCATCACGATGAGGCATATAAAAATGTGGTGCTGCATGTGGTGTTTGAACACGATAAAGAAATCATTTCGCAAAAAATTCCAACCCTCGAATTGAAAGGATTAATCCCCATTCATTTGCTACGCAATTTTGAAAATTTGCAAAAAAGTGTGGATAGTATTGCTTGCGAAAAAAATATAGCAGCTGTGTCGGGTTTGCTTTGGGAGCAATCTTTTAGCCGATTTGCCTTTGAAAGATTAGAGCGAAAAGTAAATGTGGTGGAGCAAATTTTGAAACAAAACAACCACAATTGGGAAGAAACCTTTTATCAATTGCTGGCAAAAAACTTTGGCATGAAGGTAAACGGTGAAGCATTTTTTGAGTTGGCAAAATCGTTGCCTGTAAAAATTTTAGCCAAGCAAAAATATTCGCAAATGCAGTTGGAAGCCTTGCTGCTTGGGCAGGCTGGCATGTTACACGAAATTTTTAGCGATGCTTATGCGGTGCAATTGCAGCAAGAATATCAATTTTTGCAACATAAATTTTCATTGCAACCTATTCCAAAAAACTATTGGAAAATGGCTCGAATGCGCCCCCAAAATTTTCCACCATTGCGATTAGCACAATTTGCAACATTGGTTTTTCAATCCTCACATTTACTATCAAAAGTTTTGGAGTGTTCTTCAATAAAGGATTTGAAGGCATTGTTTCAAATTGAACCATCCAATTATTGGCAACATCACTATCGCTTAGATGCATTATCCGACAAAACAAAAAAGAAAGTAGGAGATGCTACGATTGAAAATTTTGTCATCAACAGTATTGTGCCAATTGTGTTTGCCTACGGGCATTTGCGCCAAGAAGATGATTTAAAAAACAAAGCCTTGAGTTGGTTAGAACAATTGCAAGCCGAAAAAAATAGCATCATTACCAGTTGGAAAAAATTAAACATTCAGCCTGCCAACGCTTTTCAATCGCAGGCTTTAATTGAATTGAAAAATGAATTCTGTGATAAAAAAAAATGTTTATCCTGCTTAATTGGGCAACACATAATCAACATGGATACTTAAATTTCAATTTCAATTTTTAACTTCGCCGCATGAATCGCTTAAAACATTTTGTAGAATTTCAAGCATTTGGTGTGTGCACTTGGATGGCAGAAAAATTAGGCATTGCAGTTAGTCGCACCCGATTGTTTTTTATTTACACTACATTTCTTACACTTGGGTCGCCCATTATTTTTTACTTAATAGTGGGGTTTTGGCTAAATTTGAAAAGATATTTTTTTCAAGCCAAACGCAACCCTGTAAAATATTTGTAGCCCATTAGCTTGGCTGCAAAGCCTGTTTAATAAGCATTACAGCAATCTCATTTTTTTTATTGTCGATTTTGAGTGATGCTTTTTCATAGTGTACTTGTCGGCTATCATAAAGTACTTTTAATTTTTTTTCAAAATCTTTTCCAATCATTTCTTGCAGCAGTGGGCGTTTTTCGATGGCTGATTGTACACTTAATTGTTTTAAAATTGTTTTAAAAGGTGTGTTTAAATAAATGGTTGTGCCATTTTCATTCATCCATTTTTCATTCTCCAAATTGGTGATAGTGCCGCCGCCGCAAGCCACTACCATGTTTTCATACACCGCTAAATCTTGCAAATATTCTTTTTCCAATTCGCGAAAATATTTTTCGCCAAATTGTTTAAACAATAAACTGATTTTGCTAAAAGTTTTTTCCTCGATAAATTCATCTAAATCAACAAAATAATAATTTAGCTCTTTGGCTAGCTGCTTGCCCACAGTGGTTTTGCCACTACCCATAAAGCCGTTTATAAAAATGCGCATGAAATTTAGCGATGCTTTTTTATGCAATAATACTGCATTTGCATCGTTGTTAAAAGCAACAACGCCACCAAAACACCAAGCCCAAAGAAAATTATTTCAACAAAAAATGCTTGATTCTTTGTGCCTTTGCGGCTTTGTGGCAAAAAAATTAATCACGTACTTTGAAGTTATGAAGCAGCTAATTTTTATTCTTCTTGTGGCGATGATTTTGTGCCAAATTTCTTTTGCGCAAATCATTCATTCGCCCCAAATAAATTTAAAATGGAACAAACAAACAATAGTTACAGAAACACCAGGAGGCTTGTCGCAGCAGTATTTGATGTTTGATGGTGCAAAAATGGTTGGCGAATATTTGCGGATGATGCCACAATATTTTTTCGAGGTGGAAGTAATCGGCAACTACAATTATTCAGCTCAAATCATCAATGCACAAACTGAATCGCAGCAAAATATTTACCCAAAAGATGCTGTGGATAAGGATTTTAAGATTTCTGTTTCAGTTGGTGAAAGTCGTGGAAAATATTTTTTGATAGCAGCCATTATCCCTTTGCGCAAAAATTCGAGTGGGCAATTAGAAAAACTTACACAGTTTAATGTAGAGTTTACACCAACAACCATCAACAAATTTTATTCGCAAAATAATTCCAAAAAAAAAGTAGCTAACCACTCTGTATTGTCGAGTGGGAGATGGTTTCAGCTTTCTACAAATGCTGATGGTGTGTATAAAATTGATGCTGCATTATTGCAAAGTATGGGCATTGATTTGAGCAGTTTCGATCCACAAAATTTGCGCCTTTTTAGTATGGGTAATGGCAATATTCCTGAATCAAATTCGATTACCCGACCTGATGATTTGGAAGAAATGTCAATTGTAGTAAATGGCGAAAGCGACCACCACTTTGATGTTGGCGACAATATTTTATTTTATGGTCAGCAACCTGATAAGGTTTTTTACAACAGTACGAGTAAAACATTTTCACAACAAAAAAACTTGTACTCTTCTAAAACTTATTACTATCTTACTTTTGATTTAGGGGCTGGAAAGCGCATCAGTAATCAATCGAGCAGTGGGTCTGCTAACACAACTGTAACCTCTTTTGATGATTTTCAATACATTGATAATGATGGAATAAATTTGGCACACACGGGTAGAGAATGGTTTGATGCCAATGATTTTAGCAGTGCCAACAGCCGAAGTTACAACTTCAATTTCCCCAATATTATTACTTCCGAAAATGTACAATGCAATATTTTAGCGGCTGCACAAAGCACTGCCGCAACCAGTATGGATGTGTATTTTAATGGTGGAATTGTGAATTCAATTTCGTTTGGTGGATATACACCAGGCTATGACCAACCTATTGCCACAGTTGGCAATTATCAAGCATCACTTTCGTCCAATACAGCAAATATTTCGTTGCAATTAAATTACCATCCTTATCAAAATTCATCTGCAAATGCTTGGATTGATTACATCACATTGCAGGCTCGGCGCAGCTTGGCGATCAATGGTAATCAAATGCAATTTCGAGATTCACGAAGTATAGGTGCTGGAAAAATTTCAAATTTTTTAGTTAGCAATTTTTCAAACCAAACTATTTGGGATATTACCGACCCATTGCAACCGCTTGCGCAGCAAGGCACACAGAGTGGTTCGCAATTTTCATTTACTATTCCAACAGATACTTTGCATCAATTTATTGCTTTTAATGGAGGTTATTTAACACCCACTTTTGAAAGCACGGTTCCTAATCAAGATATTCATGGACAGCTAGTAAATGCACCACAGTTTATCATCGTAGCAAATCCTGCATTTATAAATGCAGCTAATACCTTGGCAAATTTTCATCAAAATTATTTCAATCAAAAAACTTTAGTGTTGCCTGCAAATCAAGTGTATCATGAGTTTGGTGGTGGCAAACCTGATGCAAGTGCGATAAGAGATATGGCAAAAGCCTTTTACGATGCGGCTGGAACTGATACAACAAAAATGCCAAAATATTTGTTGTTGCTTGGCGATGGTTCTTACGACAATAGAAACATAATTGGTGGCAATACGGCATATATTCCAACTTATGAAAGCAGCAGCAGTATTGACCAAGCTAGCTCTTTTACCTCGGATGATTTCTTTGGTTTGTTAAGCAGCAACGAAGGCAGCAGCATTGAAAGTGGTGGGCAATTATTGGATATGGCTGTAGGGCGAATACCAGCGCAAACTACCGCCGATGCTAATGCGGTAGTGAATAAAATTATCAATTACAAATCGGCAAATGCTTATGGCAACTGGCGAAATTTGATGACGTTTGTAGCCGATATTGGCGACCAAAATTTGCACGAAAATCAAGCTGATGCCTACACCACAACTATTGCCACTACACATCCTGAAATGAATATCGACAAGATTTATTTGGATGCTTATAAAGAAGATGCAACTGCTTCTGGTGGCAGATTTCCAGCTGCACACGATGCTATCATTCGCCGATTAGAAAGTGGCACATTAGTTTTGAATTATACCGGACATGGCTCTACTATTGGCTGGTCGCACACTCGAGTGTTTGAAACACCAGATATTATGGAGTTAGACAACCTGAATAAATTACCCTTGTTCATTACTGCCACTTGCGAATTTAGCATGTATGACCAACCCAATATTGTTACTGCTGGCGAACATTTATTATTAAATCCAACAGGTGGTGCTATTGCGCTGATGACTACAGCTCGACTGGTTTACACTGGTGGTAATGAAGAAATGAACGGCAATATTTACAATTACTTTTTCAACAAAAACAGCAGCGGAAATCATTTAACGATAGGCGAAATTTTTCAGTTAGGAAAAAATGCCACCACACAAGATGACAACAACCGAAAATTTACTTTGCTTGGCGACCCTGCATTAACGCTCAATTTCCCCGACCAGAAAATAAAGAATTTGCAAATCAACAATCATGCAATTAATAACGACACTATCAAAGCATTTGGCAAATACACTATCACAGGAATGGTTACAGATTTGAATGGAAATTTGTTGCCCAATTTTAATGGCGTGGCGTATCCAACAATTTATGATAAACCAGTAACAGAGCTAACTTTAGGCAATGATGCTAATACTTCGGTACGCATTTTTTCGTTGCAACAAAATGCAATTTTTAAAGGAAAAGCAACCGTGAAAAACGGATTATTTCACTACACTTTTATTTGCCCAAAAGATATTTCTTACACTGTTGGAAAAGGAAAAATAAGTTATTATGCCAGCACTAATTCAGATGATGCAATGGGTTATGATGGTTCATTGAATGTTGGTACCATAGCCGATTCCACTATTCGCGATCATCAAGGACCAGTGATAAAATTGTTCATGAACGATACCAAATTTGCAAACGGGGGCACCACTGATGCTAATCCAACTTTGTTAGTCAACTTGCAAGATGCCAGCGGTATAAATGTAGCTGGAAATGGCATTGGGCATGATGTTACAGCCACTTTAGATAATAATGATAAAGACAAGCAAACACTAAATGATTACTACGAAAGTGATTTAGATAATTTTCAAAAAGGCAGCATTGCCTATCCGCTAAAAGGGTTAACAAATGGCTTACACACCTTAAGAGTAAAGGCTTGGGATGTTTTTGATAATTCAAACGAAACTGAAATTCAGTTTAATGTTACCTCCCAAAAACAATTGGCATTAACGCATGTATTGAATTATCCGAATCCTTTTACCACACACACTAATTTCTTTTTCGAATACAACATGCCAGGGCAATTAATGGAAGTGCATATTTCCATTTACACCATTAGTGGAAAATTGATAAAAACAATTCGGCAGCAAATAGAAACAGCAGGCTACATCAGCGAAGGCATTGAGTGGGATGGGCGTGATGACTTTGGCGATAAAATTGGTAGAGGTGTTTACATTTATAAATTGAGTATCAAAAACTCATCGGGTTTATCACAAAGTGTAATGCAAAAATTGGTGATTTTGTAAACAAGGTTTTTTCTAAAAAAAATATTTTTTAGCTGTTGTAAAATTCTTCTTCCTCAATTTTTTTTCTTTTTTCAACTCGTGCTACAACTAAAATACTCAACTCGTATAATCCGTAAAGTGGCACCGCAACAAGCGTTTGCGTAAACATATCTACCGAAGGTGTGATGATGGCTGATAAAAATAAAACCGCAACAATGGCATAACGGCGAAAATCTTTCAGCATTTTGCTTTTCACAATTCCAATTCTTCCTAAAAAAAACATCACCATCGGCAGCTCGAAAGATAAGCCTGTAACCAATACCATCGAAGTTACAAAATCAACATACTCATCTAATGTAGGCATGATGGTAACTTCTGGCGATACATTATAATCAGCCAAAAATGCAATCGAAAACGGTGTGATGAAAAAGTAGCCGAAAGCCGCACCAATCAAGAACAACAGCGATGCATAGGCCACCACACCTTTTGCCGCTTTACGTTCTTTTTCGTGCAATGCTGGCGCAATAAATCGCCACAATTCCCAAAAAACATAAGGGATGGATAAAATTAAACCGATGATAAACGAGATGGTAATGTGCGCCATAAACTGCCCTGCAAGCGTTGTGCTGATAACTTTAAATTGTGGCACATGCACACACAAATCGGGCATGTGCAGCTTTGCGCTTAATTCGCACATCCAACGATAGGTAATAAAATCTTGTTTTTTGGGACCAAATAAAACGGTATCAAAAACAAAAGTTTTATTCCAAAACACATACACAGCAATGGCTACAATGGCAATAGCAGAACGAAACAAATGTCCTCTCAACGCATCAATGTGTTCAAAGAAACTCATGTTGTCGTTGTTGCCGCCTCTGTTAAAAATAGACATGAATGATTTTGGTAAAATGGTGGGCGCAAAAATGCTGAAAAGAATTGAGCCACGGAGTATTTTTTGCAAATTGATTGTGAAAATAAATTATGGTTAAGGATTCGTGTATTTCAATTTTCATGGCTAAAACTTTTACCTTTGCCCTCCCAAAATTTTTTGTAAATGAGCGAAAGACAAATTAATTCCATCCTAATTTCTGTTTTTGATAAAGAAGGTTTAGATACGATTTTAGAAAAACTAAACGAGCAGCAAATAAAAATTTATTCTACTGGCGGCACTTACGAATTTATTCGCCAGAAAGGTTTTAATGCTATTGAAGTAGAGAGCGTAACGGGCTATCCATCTATATTTGGTGGCAGAGTGAAAACTTTGCATCCTGCTATTTTTGGTGGCATTTTATCACGGAGAAATAATGCACAAGACAAAGATGAGTTGGAAAAATATGGCATCCCGATGATTGATTGTGTGGTGGTTGATTTATATCCGTTTGAAAAAACAGTTGCATCAACAAACGATGAAGAAACGATTATCGAAAAAATTGACATTGGTGGCATTTCACTGATTCGTGGTGCTGCGAAAAATTTTAATGATGTCGTAATCATCCCATCCAAAGCGCATTACAAGTCTTTAGAAAATATTTTAGCAACCCAAAATGGTTCATCTACTTTAGAACAAAGAAAACATTTAGCGGCTGAAGCATTTGGCGTTACATCCCATTATGATACAGCGATTCATAACTGGTTTAACCCTGGCACAATTTTAAGATATGGTGAAAACCCTCATCAGCAGGGCTTTTTCAAAGGCGATTTAACTGAATTGTTTGAGCAATTGAATGGCAAAGAAATTTCTTACAATAATTTACTCGACATGGATGCTGCTATGGGCTTGATTGTGGAGTTCAATAAACCAACTGTTGCTATTTTAAAACATAACAATGCTTGCGGTTGTGCAAGTGCTTCAACTATTTGTGAAGCATGGAAACGTGCATTAGCCAGCGACCCTGTGGCTGCATTTGGCGGTGTAGTAATTTGCAATGGGCATATTGATTTAAAAACTGCCGAAGAAATTCACAAAGTTTTTATTGAAGTTTTAATTGCACCAAGCTACGATGATGATGCACTGAATTTGTTGAAAGAGAAAAAGAATCGCATTATTTTGAAGCAGAAAAAACTATACGTGCCGCAAAATAAAACTACACGTACAACTTTGAATGGTGCATTGGTACAGGACTATAACAATAAAATAATTACCGAAGCTGATTTTAATTATTGCACCAATATCAAACCAACGGCTGATGAAATCAAAGATTTGTTATTCGCCAATATCATCAACAAACATTTAAAATCGAATGCGATTACGTTGGTAAAAAATGAACAATTGATTGGTAGCGGTTGCGGACAAACCAGCCGAATAGATGCATTAAAGGGTGCAATAGAAAAAGCTAAAAACTTTGGTTTCGATTTAAAAGGTGCTGTAATGGCAAGCGATGCTTTTTTCCCATTCCCTGATTGTGTCCAGGTAGCGCATGAAGCAGGCATCAGTGCTGTGATTCAGCCTGGTGGTTCGGTAAAAGATAAAGAAAGCGTTGATTATTGCAACGCTAATAATTTAGCGATGGTGATGACTGGCGTAAGACATTTTAAGCACTAAAATTTTTCAAAAAAAATTCTGCAAGTAGTTAAAATGCTTTTGTGTTGGGGCTTTGCAAAAGAAAATTAATTTTGTAAAATGGCTGCAACAATTCTTTCTATCAATGATTGGCTTGAAAAAATAAATCCACCAGATTTAATTTTGGATGTGCGTTCGCCAAAAGAATTTAATCATGCACACATTCCAAATGCTCGCAGTTTTTCATTGTTTACCGATGAGGAACGAAAAATTGTGGGCACTACTTACAAACAAAATAGCCGCGAAGCTGCTATAAAAATTGGCTTAGATTTTTTTGGTGGAAAAATGAAACCAATGGTGGAACAAGCAGAAGCCTTGTTGCAAGATAACTCCAGTAAAAATATTTTTGTGCATTGTTGGAGAGGTGGTATGCGAAGCAATGCTGT
>CAIQHW010000041.1 GCA_903871715.1 uncultured bacterium | reverse complement strand
GCAAAACTCACTGGCAGCAGGCATTGCAGCCAATGTAGTAGATGTTAGAAACGAAGTAATCAAAGAATCGTTGAGCGATTTTAATGCGTTGGAACATCGCATGGAATTCGTTGCAACTGTTCGTGGAATTGATTTCGTGAACGATTCAAAAGCCACCAACATCAATTCAACCTGGTATGCTTTGGAAAGCGCAACTAAGCCTGTAATATGGATTGCAGGCGGTTTGGACAAAGGAAACGACTACACTGTTTTGTTGCCTTTGGTAAAAGAAAAAGTGAAAGCAATTGTTTGTTTAGGAAAAGACAATCGCAAAATTCACGAAGCATTTGCTCGACACGTAGATATGATTGCCAACACACAAACCGCTGCCGAAGCGGTGTTGATGGCTTATCAATTAGGCGAAAACGGCGAAATGTGTTTGCTTTCTCCAGCTTGTGCTTCATTTGATTTGTTTGAAAACTACATGGATAGAGGCAATCAATTTAAAGCAGCGGTGAAAACGCTGTAAACAATTTTCAATTTGCAAATATCAATTAGCAATGAAGAGCAAATGAACTGCTCTTTGAGAATTGTTCTTTGATGATTGATATGATTTCAAAAGAAGACATAGATTCTGTGCATCCGCAATCATTTGTGGCTAAAACCCACGGTGATAGGGCGATTTGGCTGATTGTAATTTTACTAACTGCATTTAGTTGTTTAGTAATTTACAGTTCGTCGAGTACATTGGCATACAAGTATTCCAAATCAAACGAGCATTATTTGTTGCAACAATTTGCATTTGTTGCCATCGGTTTGGGCATCATTTATTTTTCACACCTCATTCATTACAAGTATTATTCGATGTTTGCAAAAGTGTTGCTCATCGTTACCATCCCGCTACTGCTGTACACTTTGGTGTTTGGTTCGCATGTAAATGGCGCATCGCGATGGATAAAAATTCCTTTGATTGGGCTCACTTTTCAAACCAGCGATTTAGCAAAACTGAGCATCATCATGTATTCGGCAAGGCAATTATCGCGAAAGCAAGATGTGATAAAAGACTTCAAACTTGGCTTTGTGCCTATCATGTGGCCCATTGCACTCATTTTTATTTTGATTTTACCAGCCAATCTTTCCACTTCGTGCATCTTGTTATTTACTTGTTTGGTGTTGTTATTTATTGGTCGAATAAATTTGAAACACATAGGTTTGATGCTGGTTGCAGGGCTTTTTTTAGCTATCACATTTGTAGGCATTGCAAAAGTTGTGGGCTATGAAGGGCGCATAAAAACTTGGGAAAGCCGATTAAAAAATTTTTCAAAAAAAGATAACAGCGAAGTTTCATTTCAAACCTTGCAAGCAAACATTGCTATCGCAAAGGGCGGCATTGCTGGTGTTGGACCGGGCAACAGCACTCAACGAAATTTTTTACCACACCCCGATAGCGATTTTATTTTTGCCATTATTATTGAAGAATATGGTTTTGTAGTGGCAATAATTTTGATGATTCTTTATCTGCTTTTTTTGTTTCGCTGCATCAAAATTTTCATCAAATGCCCAGGTGCATTTGGTGGTTTTTTAGCAGTGGGATTGGGCTTTGCTTTAGTCATTCAAGCCTTGATGCACATGGCTGTAAATGTACATTTGACACCAGTTACAGGCGTTACGCTTCCTTTTGTGAGCATGGGTGGCACATCATTAATGTTTACCAGTTTGGCTACTGGAATTATTTTAAGTGTGAGTAAAAATGTAGAAGATTTGGAAGGAGAGAAAGCACAACAATTAGCTGATGAAAAAGAAGCTAAGGAAGTACTTGCCCAAAAAAATAGTGCTGAAAAAAAATCAGAAATCGAAAATAAAAATCAAGCTCCTTTTTAGTTTTCAAAATAATTTTCAATAATCATGAAGAAATTTATCATCAGCGGCGGCGGCACCGGCGGACATATTTTTCCAGCTGTTGCAATTGCTAATGCTTTGAAAAAAAATATTCCCGATTGCGAAATTTTATTTGTGGGTGCTGAAGGAAGAATGGAAATGCAAAAAGTGCCTGAAGCTGGCTATGCTATAAAAGGCTTACCCATTGCAGGATTGCAACGTTCGCTAGATTTGAAAAATTTATTGTTGCCGATAAAAGTTTTGAAAAGTGTAATGATGGCAATGAAAATAATTTCCGATTTCAAACCTGATGTTGCGATAGGTGTTGGCGGTTATGCAAGTGCTCCTTTATTGTTTGCTGCAAAATTGAAAGGTATTCCTTATGTGATTCAGGAGCAAAATTCTTACGCAGGAATCACGAATAAAATATTAGGAAAGTGGGCACAAAAAATTTGTGTGGCTTATGATGGTATGCAAAATTTCTTTCCAAAAGAAAAAATTGTATTCACTGGAAATCCAGTCAGAGCAAATATTTCAGAAAGTAAAGTGACAAAACAAGAAGCGTTGCAATTTTTTGATTTGACAGAAAATAAAAAAACTGTTTTGGTGATTGGCGGAAGCTTAGGTGCCAGAACGATCAATCAAAGTATTGATGCAGGTATAGAAAAAATAAACGTAGAGAATATTCAATTGGTTTGGCAAACAGGCAAAGGTTATTTTGAAACTGCAAAGCAAAAAGCAAACAACTCTATAAAAGTTTTTGACTTTATCAAACAAATGGATATAGCTTATGCGGCAGCTGATATTATTATTTCACGAGCTGGTGCTTTGAGTGTAAGTGAATTGTGTATTGTTGGAAAGCCTTGTGTATTGGTGCCTTCGCCGAATGTGGCAGAAGACCATCAAACAAAAAATGCAAAGGCATTGGTAAACAAAAATGCAGCAGTGTTGGTGAAAGATTTAGAAGCAAAAGAGAAATTAATTTCAACCTTGCTTGAATTAATTAAAGACGAAACCAAACAAAATCAATTGTTACAAAACATCAAACAATTAGCAATTGCTGATGCGGATGAAAGGATTTTTGAGGAAATCAGAAAAACAACAACGTAAAATTTATGACTGAATTTCAAAGAGAAAAACTTGAATCATTTATTCAGCAAGCTTCAGTTTTTTATGAATTAACCTCGAACGGCGACCCAGCTAGAATTGGTGCATTCTCGGATTCTGAAAATTCATTGAAATTTAAAGCACTTCGAACAAGTGTTTTGCAATTTCTTACCGAAACATATAAAAGTGATGATTCATTTTATAGAGGCATAATCGCAAATTCACGAAACTATTATAAACCAGAAGTAAGTTATTTACTTGACACAATTAATAATGTAAAGAAGGATTTAGAGGCAAAAGCAAAATATAATATCGATGAAATAAAAACTATTGTTGCATCTTATATCAACTTAGAAAGAATAAAAAAGCTGAAAGAATTAAATGGGAAATTTGACTTTGCGAAATTGGCAAGAATTTGTGAAGAGGTAAATAGCTGTTATGAAAATGGAAATTATTATGCAGTAGGTATGTTATTACGCTCAATAATCGACCATGTTCCACCTATTTTTGGATTTGATAGCTTCAAAAGTGTTGTTGCGAATTATTCTGGTTCTAAGAGTTTCAAAGAAAGTATGGATAGTTTAGATAAATCAATGAGAAAAATAGCTGATAGTTTTTTACATCAAACGATTAGAGAAAAAGAAATATTACCAGTTCAAGAAAGTATTGAGTTTAAAGCAAGTTTCGATAACTTAATTTCTGAAATTATTAGAATCACTGAACAAAAAGCCAATAAAAATTAAGCTATAAATGAACATTAACTCAATCAAAAATATTTATTTCATCGGCATCGGCGGCATTGGTATGAGTGCCATTGCACGTTATTTTAATCTTCGTGGTGCAAAGGTGAGTGGTTATGATAAAACGGAAACACCTCTAACGTTGGCATTAAAACAAGAGGGAATTGAAATTCATTTTGAAGAAAACGTTGCAATGATTCCGAAGGATGTGGATGTAGTGGTTTATACACCAGCCATTCCGAAAGAACATTTGGAATTGGTTTATTATCAGCAAAATAATTTTACTGTTGTAAAGCGCAGCGATATTTTGCAATGGATTACTGATCAAAGCAAAGTGATTGCAGTGGCTGGTACTCATGGCAAAACCACTACCAGCAGCATGATTGCGCATTTGCTCAAACATTCCAGATTTGATTGCACAGCATTTTTAGGCGGTATCACAGCGAACTATAATTCCAATTTTTTAGTTGGAAAAAATGAATGGGTGGTGGTTG
>CAIQHW010000040.1 GCA_903871715.1 uncultured bacterium | reverse complement strand
GGCATTAGCCAAACAATTGGATATTCCATACACCATTTCTGAAATTGATGAATTGATGAAAGGCATTACAGAAGGCGCTTCACGAACTGCTGAAATTGTGAAAGGCTTACGAAATTTTTCAAGAACTGATGAAGCTGATTTGAAAAAAGCCGACATGAATGAAAGCTTAGATTCAACTGTAATGATTTTGCAAACCAAATTGAAAGATAAAAATATTGAGGTGGTGAAATCATTCGGAAAAATTCCTTCCATCAATTGCTATCCTGGTCAATTGAACCAAGTGTTTATGAATATCATTAGTAATTCAGCTGATGCGATTGATAAAGAAAATGGTAAAATAGAATTGCAAACTTTGAGTGATAATAAAAATGTTATCATCAAAATTAAAGACAACGGTAAAGGCATGACCAAAGAAGTTCAACAAAAAATATTCGACCCGTTTTTTACAACCAAAGACGTAGGAAGCGGAACAGGTTTGGGGTTGAGCATTTCTTATGGCATTATTGTAAAACACAATGGCAAAATTGAAGTGGAAAGTGAAGTTGGAAAAGGAAGTGAATTTTTAATCACATTACCAATTGTATAGAAGGTGATTTTAGAAAAAATAAAAGCTCTGGTTCAAAATATTTATCTGCACTTTGATACTACACCTTCAGTTATTAAAGTGGAGAATCTGCAGTTCTATGTTGTTGCGAATCTGGCAGAAACATTGGCTTGGGCAACACATTTCATTTGGTGTTGTTTGTTTTTTTATCTTGGAATAAATCAATTGGCTGTTTTACAAATTGTAAGTGTTGCGGCTTATGTGCTTGCCATTAATCTTAATCGCAAAGCATTTCACATGTGGAGCATGTTTGTGGCATTGTTTGAAATTTCAGTTCACCAAATTATTGTTTCTTTTGCAATAGGCTACCAATGCGGCTTTCAGTATTTTATTCCCGTGGTTGCCATTTTCCCTTTTTTGATTCCGCATGGTAATAGAATAGCAAAATGGTCATTGCTTATTATGTGCATTGTGAGTTATTTATCTATCGAATACCTCATTAAACCTCATACGCCAATTTTTTCTTTGCAGCAAGGTTGGATTTATTTTTTCAACACCAGCAATATCATTACAGCTTTTGGGATGTTTGCGATGTGGGCAATTTTTTTTACGGTGTCTGTAACTCGGTCGCACAAAATGTTGGAAGAAGAAAGATTGATAACTGCCGAAGCCGAAAAAGCAATTGAAAGAGCTGCGCAGTTGCAATTAATTCAACAAGAAAAAATGAATGCGCTTGGCAAACTCACTGCTGGTGTGGCTCACGAGATAAATAATCCTATCAATTTTGTGAGTGGTGCGGTGGTGTCGTTGAAACGCGATTTGGATGATGTGAAATCAATTTTAAAAACTTACGATGAAAAATTGCCCAACGAACCAACCATATCAAAATTGAAAAAAGAAATTGATTTTGATTATACCATGAATGAAATGGATGAATTGATTTCAACTATCGAATCGGGAGCAAGCCGAACAGCTGATATTGTAAAGGGTTTGAGAAGTTTTGCACGATTAGATGAAGGGCAAATGAAAGATGCAGATGTAAATGAAACTTTGAAAAACACGTTGGGTTTATTGAAATCAAAATTCAATCAAAAAATAAAATTGAAAACTGAATTTGCTGAATTACCAAAGTTGTATTGCAATCCATCACAACTTAATCAAGTGTGGATGAATGTGCTGAACAATGCACTGGATACAGTTTTGAGCGAAGGTGAAATTCTTGTAAGCACAAAATTTTCTGCCAATAAAATTTTTGTTTCTATAAAAGATAATGGCAGCGGCATGAGCGAAGAAGTGAAACAAAAAATTTTCGACCCGTTTTTCACCACCAAAGAAATTGGCAAAGGCACAGGATTGGGCTTGAGTGCGGCTTTCAGCATTATTGCTGAACATAATGGAAAAATTGAAGTAGAAAGTGAAGTCGGAAGGGGGAGTACATTCTTAATAATTTTACCAATTGAATAAAGTAAATTGATTC
>CAIQHW010000039.1 GCA_903871715.1 uncultured bacterium | reverse complement strand
CATCAACGCAATGAACTGATAATTTTTGATTAATTTTTTCATTCTTGTTGTTTAGGTAATTAAATCTCTCATCAACTTTCTAAAGTTCATAAGGGAGACAAAAGTAAACAGATAATTCAAATTTCCAAATACTCTCAAAAACGTATTTCCACATAAGCTTTTTAAGCGCATTTAAAATTGAACATCATTTCTCAGTATGGTTATACGTGTTTGGTTTTAAAAAGTTTCAAAAAAAGCAAAAAATATTTTTCTACAAAAATCTTGGGCAATAAATTAACTTGCCTCGAGGCGGTGGTGGCGGCGGTATTAAGCGATAATGAATGCCAATTTCATTCGACCCAATGGAACCATGCCTCAGCGACGAAGTTGTTAAATCGTAAGAATAAACGGCAAACAAATCGTTGAGGATTTGGTAGCCGATAGTGAAAACTACACCATCAAAATTTTTTCCAGAAAAACCTCGAAAACCAATTCCGCCTGTGATTGATTTTTTATAAACTGCCAATAAATTAAAATCGAGTGTGCTTTTTACCAAATCGCTTTTGAACAAAATGTTGGGTGAAATTTTCCAATCAGCATTCCAATCTTTATTGTATTGTGCCTGTAAATAAATAGTTGGCAGATAACTCACTTGCCCCGAACCATTGCCTGTGGCGAATTTTAGTGGCATCGAAACCACATGTTGCATCGCCAAGCCAACAAAAAAATTGTCAGCGATTAAACTTGTACCCAAACCTAAATCGGGCGCAAATGCATTAGCTGTAGCACTTGGCAGCGATGGGTCGTTATGATTTATAGAACCATCATCATAACTACCATCCGATGCTCTTAGTTTATCGCCAAATAAAGAATATTGCAGCAAACCTGCTTGCACACCAGCATTCAGCATTCCAAAACTAAATTTCTTTTTGTAGGCATATTGAATTTGCAAATCGGTGGAGCGATGCGCAGCCGCAAAATCATTCACCAACGAAACTCCAAAGCCGCCATGTAATTTGGCATAAGGCATTTGCGCATAAAAAGATTGTGAAAATGGTTGCCCATTAAAAAGTGTGTATTGACTGCGAAATGAGCCACCAGCAGCCAATCCATCATAGCTGCCAGCAAAAGATGGATTCCAAACAAACGCCAAAAACGGCGAATGAGAAAACTGTGCATCTTGCTGGGCTACTGCATTTTTTATCGAAAATAAAAAACAAAGCAGCCATGAAATTTTGAAAAAATATTTTTGCGCTTGGCAAATTTTTTTTGTCATCGAAATAAATTTCTGTTGTCGGAAATTTTTTTGTGATTCTGTTTTTACAAAGATAATTTGATTTTGTAGTTGTGCAACAATTCCATTTTTCATTAACGATTTTGTTTGTAAAACTTTCCAAGTTTATGAAACTTGGAAAATTGAAATCGTTTCTAAATTTTTTCATTTAGCGTTTGCCACAAAATATCTTTCAACTCTACCAAACCTTCGCCAGTAGCGGATGAAATGAGAACACAAGGAATTTTTCGAGGCAAAGTTTTTTGAATCATTTTGCGCAATTCGGCATCTACCAAATCGCATTTGGTGATGGCAATAATGGCTTGCTTGTTCAACAATTCTTTATTGAATTTTTTCAATTCGGTTTGCAAAATTTTCAATTCTTTTTTGATGTCAGGAGCATCAATTGGAATGGTGTACAACAAAACCGAATTACGCTCGATATGCTTCAAAAACCGCAACCCTAGCCCTTTCCCTTCGGATGCGCCTTCGATAATACCCGGAATATCTGCCATCACAAACGAGTAGTTTTTGCGATAAGCCACAATGCCCAATTGCGGTGTTAAAGTAGTAAATGGATAATCGGCAATAACAGGTTTTGCTGCCGATAATTTACTCAACAAAGTTGATTTGCCTGCATTTGGAAAACCCACCAAACCCACATCAGCCAACACTTTCAGCTCTAAAATTTTCCAACTTTCTTTTCGTGGTTCGCCTTGTTGTGCAAATCGCGGCGTTTGTTTGGTGGCTGTTTTAAAAAATGAATTTCCTTTGCCACCCCTGCCGCCGAGCAACAAAATTTTTTCTTCGCCATGCTCGGTTATTTCAAAATGAATTTCGCCTGTTTCAAAATCTTTTGCCACTGTGCCCAACGGCACATCAATAATGATATCTTGCCCCGAAGCACCCGTGCATAGCTGCCCCGAGCCATTTGCACCGTCATTGGCGTAAATGTGTTTTTTGTATTTTAAATGTAGCAACGTCCACAATTGTTGGTTACCTCTCAACACCACATTTGCTCCTCTGCCGCCATCGCCGCCGTCGGGTCCGCCTTTTTGCGTAAATTTATCTCTAAAAAAATGAACACTTCCATTGCCGCCAGCACCGCTTCGGAAAAGGATTTTCACATAATCTACAAAATTGCTGCCTTCCATTTTTTAAAGTCGTAAGTCGTAAGTTATTAGCTGTAAGCCATTTTTGAAAATGAACATCAACAAAAACTTGCAACAGTTTTTATAAAGAATCAATTGCTTTGCAAAGCGATGTAAAAATTTCATCCACAGTTCCTTCGCCTTTTATGCGAACTAATTTTTTTTGTTTGTCGTAGAACCCTGCTACAGGTTCTGTTTTTATTCTATATTCTACCACACGTTGACGAATAATTTCTTCGTTTTGGTCATCAGCTCTTCCGCTGGTAGTGCCTCTTTCGAGCAATCGCTTCACCAATTCTTGTTCGCTCACTTCCAACGAAAGCACTTTATTTAACGGTATATTTTTAAACGACATTAATCTATCCAACGCCTCGGCTTGCGGAATGGTTCGTGGAAATCCATCAAAAATAAAACCTGCCACATCCTGTGCCATGCAAGCATCAATTTTGCTTCCAATCATCCCAATCACTACTTCATCGGGCACTAAAATTCCTTTGTCCATAAATTTTTTTGCTTCCAAACCCAATGCAGTTTGGTTGGCAATTTCACTGCGTAAAATATCGCCCGTGCTTAAATGTTGTAATTGATATTTTTTAATTAAACCCTCTGATTGAGTGCCCTTGCCGCTTCCGGGAGGTCCGAATAAAATTAAATTGAGCATGATGCAAAAAATTAGTTTTTCAAATTACGCCAAAAATACGCAGCGAATGAAAACTGTTGTATGCCAAAAGTCATTTTTTATTTAGTTTTACGTTTATGAAATTTCAGCTGCTTATTCTTTTGTCCATTTTTTTATCACTCACTTTTTTCATTTCTTGTAAAAAGAAAAGTGGCTCGTACACCGCTTCCAATACCGATTTAAAAGGAAATGTAACTTTGTATGTGCATGCAGTGCATCATACTTATACGCTGGCAAACATCACAGTTTATTTAAAAAAAGGAGCCACACTTTATCCTGGCACCGACCCCAACTCTTACGATTATAAAGTAGTTACGGATGCGAATGGCGTTGCCGAATTTGACCAATTGCCTTTGGGTGCGGTTTGGATTTATGGCTTGGGAATGGACACTTACATCAACCGAAGTGTAACTGGAAACACAGGCATCGAATTGTCGCAAAGCTATGTGGGAAGGGACAATAAGACTGATTTGACATTGTATGTGAGTGAGTGAAATAAGTTTTTAGAGTTGAAAAGTTTATCAAGTTTTTAAAGTTTTTTTTGTTCTTAATTCTTAATACTTTGTACAATTCCATTTCTTTCAAAACCTGCACCGTTGCTGATGTGGAAACGATTCAACAGTTAGCGGAAAAAATTTGGCGCAAGCATTATGTCGAAATAATTTCGATGCAACAAATTGATTACATGCTGGACAAAATGTATGATGTCGAAAGTTTGCAACACCAAATGAAAAATGGTTGCGAATTTATTTTAGAACTTGTGGATGAAATGGCTGTTGGATTTATCTCCATCAGCAAAAAAAATGAAACAGAGTTGTTCATCCATAAATTATACGTAGATACTTCGAAGCATAGAAAAGGATTGGGTAAAGCAATGTTGGATGAGGCTTTGCGAAAAAATAAATGGGCAAAAGAAGAACGATTAACAGTAAATCGGCAAAATTTTAAAGCCATCAATTTTTATTTCAAAAATGGATTTGTGATTGAAAGCGTAGCCAATTTCGACATCGGAAATGGGTTTGTGATGAATGATTTTGTGATGTTGAAAGTGCTGTGATTATTACCATTAAACTTTTCTTTACAATTCTTGTCTATCGTTTTTCTTTTATCATTTTTTTAGGGATGGATTTTTGGTGTTAAAAATTTATTATGCTATTTTTACCCAACTTTAT
>CAIQHW010000038.1 GCA_903871715.1 uncultured bacterium | reverse complement strand
TCAGAAATAAGTGGTTAAGTAAAATTGAAATGATGGGAAAAAGTTTAGGCAAAAAAAAATGAACCTTTCAAAAACTATGATGCTAACACTTGCTATAATCGGATTTCTTTTGCTTTTGCTCCTCATCGGCAAAATAAATTTATCCATCCAATTTCATAAGCAGGTAAATGAACTTTTCGATTCTTCAAAAAATATTTCTAGTAAAACATTTCACAAACAACAACTTGAAAATTTGCCAGAACCTGTTCAACGCTATTTTAATCATGTTTTAAAAGATGGTGAACCTTACATAAGTTTTGTAAGCATGACACACAATGGGCAATTTAAAACTGGGTTGAATAAAAATTGGATAAACATAAAAGGTGAACAATATGCTACAACAGAAAAGCCAGGATTTATTTGGAAAGGAACAACATCTATATTTATTGCCCGAGATATGTATATTGCCAACAAAGGCAGATTGATAGTTTCGCTCTTTTCATTGTACAATGTGGTGGATGCAAATGGCGAACAATATAATCAAGGCGAATTATTACGCTGGTTGGCTGAAAGTGTTTTGTACCCAACAAATTTATTACCGAGCGAAAAATTGAAATGGATTGCAATTGATGCACAAACAGCAAAACTTACTTTTGATTATAATGAGCTCTCTTTATTTTTCAACATCACTTTTAATGCATCGGGCGAAATAACGCAGCTAGAAACCAAACGATACATGGATGAAAAGAATTTAGAAACTTGGGTTATTAAATTGGCGAATTACAAAGCCATGAATAATGTTGTAGTGCCAACTAATTTTGAAGTATTGTGGCGATTGCCTAAAGGTGATTTTAGTTATGCAAAATTCAATTTGCAAAAGATATCCTACCATCAACCTAAAATAGCCAACTAGCAAAGCTTTGCTAATGCAAATTTGTAATTGAGCCTTTGTGCGTTGCCCACTTGTGCCATTTTTAATGGAAGGTTCGTGGATACCGAAAAATATTTAGCTACAAACCATTGCACCCAAAAACACCCCAACCGAAAGTGTGAATTAGCTAACTTTTTGATGTAATTATGTAACAATACTAAAGCAATAGTGGTGCAACTTTGTACCCTCATTATGCTTTTATCATTTTAAATCAAAACACATGAAACCATTAATAATTGTGCTTGCCATTACACCATTTTTTACTAACACTTTTGCTAAGGTAATTGGCGATAAAGAAGTACCTAAGGCAGTAAAAGCAGTCTTTCACCAAGCGCATCCTTCTATTTTCGATGTATCGTGGACACTGCAAGAAAGTAATTATAAAGTTGAGTACGATGTAATGAGAGTAGATGTAGCTATTACTTATGAGGCTTCGGGCAAATTAGTAGAAACTAAAACCGATGTAGAAACGGCTACATTGCCCGCCGCTATTGTGCCATATGTAAAAGCCAATTATAACCAAGCCAGCATTAATGAAGCTTTTAAAATAAAAGATGATAAAGGCATTACTACTTATAAAACCGACATCAACGACAAATGTTTGCTTTTCGATTCGGCTGGTAATTTTATTAAAGAAGTAAAAAAATAAGCGTTTATAAATTATCGTTGTTGCAAAATTTTATTTTCTTCCGAAATTCTAACATACAACATTGCTGCATTTAAAATGGAAAAAACAATGGCAGTAAAATATAAATGAAACATCAGCGGAATGATAGCAATTTCGACAATCACAATAGCATAATTAGGATGTTTGAAATATTTATAAGCACCTTTTTTTATTAAACCAGCATTGGGAATGTGATAGATTTTAGTGTTCCAATATTTACCCAAACTGGTTATTACCCAAACTTTCAGGGCAATTAAAACACAGAATGAAAACAGCAAATAATAATTACAAGAGTGTGCTGTTTGAAAATAATATTCCACTAATAATGAAATGAAAAACGAGATGTGCAAAGCAATCATCCAAGGGTAATGTTGTTTGCCATATTCCACAGCACCATTTGCCAATAACCATTTTTCATTATTGTTAGACAATATCAATTCGCCAATTCGCAAAGCCACCAGCGACAAAAAAAATAAGAGGAAAATCATGTTATTGTTTGTGAAGGTTTAATAAAATCATTTCGCTCGAAAAGCCTGGTCCCATGGCAACCATTAAGCCATAACCATTTTCAAAACCTTGTTTAAAAAATCGTTCCAATACATATAACACCGTTGGGCTGCTCATGTTGCCATTGTCATTCATCACTTCACGAGTATTTTTTAAAAAATCACCTTCTACTTTCAATGCTTCAGCATATGCGGTTAAAACTTTTTTACCGCCCGGATGAAAAATGAAATTTTTTATTTGAGATAGTTCAACCTTGTTTTTTTTCAAAAAAGCATTCACATCATCGCCCACATTTTCAGCAATAATGGTGGGAATATCTTGTGAAAACAACACCTTAAATCCTTTGTCTAAAAATTCCCAACCCATCACATCCAGTGTGTTGTAATACAAATTGCTTTGAGTGCTAATGAAAGAAAACTTGTTGAGTGTTTTGTTGTGATGATTATCACCAGTAATGATACAAGCAGCCACTCCATCGGCAAACAAACTGGCACCTATGAAATTGCTTTTGCTATAATCGTTTCTTAAAAAAGTAAGCGAACATAATTCGGCAGCTACTAATAAAACAAAAGCATCAGGATTTGCTTTTGCTAATATATTAGCTTTTGCAAAACCTGCCACACCGCCAGCACACCCTAATCCGAAGATAGGTGTGCGACTGATGTTTCTGTTCAATTGCATTTGGTTAATGATTAAAGCATCTAAACTGGGCGTTGCAAGCCCTGTGGTAGAAACAAAAATAATATCGGTGATGCTTTCTTTTTTAATGTTGGCTTCGGCAATGCTTTGTTCAATGGCTTTCACCGCATATTCTAAAGTGATGCTGATGTATTCGGTATTTTGTTCTTGAAAAGCATGCACCGAAGCATAGTAATCAAGCGGCTTACAGAAGTTTCGTGTTTTTATTTCAGTATTATCAAATGCACTAATCATGCGTTCCACTTGCGGAAACGAAGGCGCAAACAATTGTTTGGCATATTCCTTCACTGCAGATTGATTGACTTTAAATGTAAAATCAATGGTGGATATAGCAGCTAATGAAGGCATAGAAATAATTTAAGAGTAAGTGAATGATACAAGATAGATGCTATTAATACAGCAATCTACTTTTGTGAAAGCATTAACTTATTGTTGTTA
>CAIQHW010000037.1 GCA_903871715.1 uncultured bacterium | reverse complement strand
ATTTTTTTTATTTCATCAGCAATGCCAACACCCTCTAAGCCTTTCCAACCTCTGTCACTCAAAGCTAAATTGATTGATCTTCCTGCAGATATATTTGCTTTACGCATATCCGGTCTGCGTTCAAATAAATCAATTTTATAACCACGTTTCGCTAAGTAAATTGATAATAATGAACCTACTAATCCTGCACCTACTAATGTTACTTTTTTATTTTCCATATTTTTTTATTCAAATAAAATAATCTCTTCATTTTTATCAAATGATGGAAATCATTTTTGAAATTATTTTTAATTTATTTTACAATGCCGCTTTTAAAATTTCACCAAATCTAAATACATCTTCAAACGAATTGTACAAAGGAACAGGCGCACATCGTATAACATTTGGTTCTCGCCAATCACTAATTACGCCAGCTTCTGTTAATTTATTGAATAATTCTTTTCCTCTACCATGAGCAACAATTGATAGTTGGCAGCCTCTTTGTTTTTTATCTCGTGGAGTTATTATTTCTAATTTTTTTTCGAGCAATTTATTTATCTCGTCAACGATATATTCTAAATAGCCTGTTAATTTTTCGGCTTTAGAAACCAATGCATCCATTCCAGCTTCATCAAAAATATCAACCGATGCTTTATGAGCAGCCATAGATAAAACAGGAGCATTACTCATCTGCCAAGCTTCGGCAGTAGGCATTGGAATAAATCCTTTTTCCATTTTAAAACGGGAGTTTTTATCATGACCCCACCAGCCTGCAAAACGAGGTATAGTAGGGTCGTTCAAATGTTTTTCATTTATATAAACGCCCGAAACACCACCCGGACCTGAATTCATATATTTATAGCTACACCAACAAGCAAAATCTACATTCCAGTTATGTAATTCTAATTTTATATTACCTGCAGCATGCGCTAAATCAAATCCTACAAATGCACCGGCTTTGTGTCCCGCTTCGGTAATAGCTTTCATATCGAATACTTGGCCATTATAATAATTTACTCCACCAATCATAATAACAGCAATGCTATCCTTGTTTTTTTCGATTGCTTCTAAAATATCTTCATGACGTATGCAAACTTCTCCATCGCGCGGCGATACTTCAATAATAGCATCATTAGGGTTTAATCCATGAAATTTAACCTGCGACTCTAAGGCATATTGATCGCTAGGGAAGGCTTTGGCTTCACATAAAATTTTGTAACGCGTTTTTGTTGGTCGGTAAAAACTAACTAATAATAAATGTAAGTTCAACGTAAGTTGATTCATAACAACCACTTCTTCGGGTTTTGCACCTATTATTTTTGCTAATGGTTCGGCAAATTGTTCGTGATAAGATAGCCAAGGTTTACGTGCATGAAAATGCCCTTCAACTCCAAATGTTGCCCAATCTTCCAACTCACTTAAAATATAATCTTGCGTTGCTTTTGGTTGTAATCCTAGCGAATTTCCTGTAAAATATATGGTTTCGCGACCATGCATCATTGGGAAATAAAATTTTTCGCGATAATTTTTTAATGGATCATTTGCATCTTGTTGTTTGGCAAATTCTAATGTGTTTTCGTATGTCATAATTCCTCTGTGATTCTAATTTTTTCTCTATGGTTCTCAGTGGTTAAATTTTACCGCATTGTAAGCGGAGTTTTTTAGCAGAGAAACACAAAGGGTTTATCGTTCAAAGATATATATTTGCATTCTAATATTTTAATTATGAAAAGAGAAAAATCAGAAGCTTTATTTGAAAAAGCAAAAAAATATTTTCCAGGTGGCGTAAATAGTCCAGTACGTGCATTTCGTTCGGTTGGTGGTACACCTTTATTTATCCAAAAAGGTAAAGGTTCGCATATTTGGGATGCTGATGGTAATGAATTTATAGATTATTGTGGCTCCTGGGGACCATTAATACTTGGACATGCAAATGATAAAGTAAATGATGCCATAAAAAAAACAGTTGAAAATGGTTGCACATTTGGTGCGCCTACGGCTTTAGAAAATGAGTTGGCTGAACTGATTTTAAATAACAAT
>CAIQHW010000036.1 GCA_903871715.1 uncultured bacterium | reverse complement strand
TTAGCTGCTAATGCATTGAATGAAGAAGCAGTTTTGAAAATTTTTGAAATAAAAAATCGCCCTCATTTCGACCCGTTGATTGTCCATACACACTCTATTAATGAAATTGAAAAATACGTAGAAGCTATTCCAGATTGGGCTTTGCAGTTGATGAATAAATTTTCGCCAGGTCCAATAACTTATTTGTTACAGAAAAAAAATAACATTCCTGATTTAGTAACTAGTGGCTTAAATACAGTAGCGATAAGAATTCCAGAACATATACTTACTCTAGAATTGCTAAGGAATTTATCATTCCCATTAGCTGCACCAAGTGCTAACCCATTTGGCTACATTAGCCCAACAACTGCCTTTCACGTAAAAGACCAATTGGATAGCAAAATAAAATACATACTAGATGGCGGCGATTGCAACATAGGAGTGGAGTCTACGATTATTGGTTTGGAAAATAATTTACCGACCATTTTTCGGGTAGGTGGAATTGCGGTGGAAGAAATTGAAAATGTGATTGGCAAAGTGCAGATAAGGATAGAATCGAGTTCTAATCCGCATTCGCCGGGTATGCTATTGTCACATTATGCTCCTCGAAAACCCTTGTTGTTTGATAAAGTTGAAGAAAATTTGAAATTAAATTCTGATAAAAGAACTGGCATCATTTCTTTCTTCAAAAAATATGATGCAGTGGAAAATGAAAACCAAATTCAACTTTCACCAAACCAAAATTTGCATGAGGTAGCAAAAAATTTATTTGCCGCCATGCGAAAATTAGATGCAGCAAATGTTGAAATAATTTTAGCGGAAAAATTTCCTGAAATTGGATTGGGTCGGGCAATTAACGATAGATTGAAACGTGCAGCGAAAAAACAAAAGTTACACTAAAAGCTAGTTTATAGGTGCTTTAACATCTTCAAATAATACCAATTGCACCTTACTTTTTAATCGAATAATTTTCTTCGATTCTTTTTTTAGCATTGAATTAATTTCAAAAACTTCTGAAGCCTCATATCGCGAAGCAATGAATATTGCAGTGTTTGCAGCATGTTGTTTGAACAACGCCTCCACCAAATTGGGCGAATTATTTTCTTTGGATAAATGCGACAGCAATAAATGCGATAGTTGCGGATGTTGATGTTGTTGAAATAAACCCAAAGCTTGTGCATTAGATAAATGTCCTTCACCACCTCTGATTCTATTTTTTAAATGGATGGGGTAGCTTCCATTTTCTAACATTGTTGAATCATAATTAGCTTCTAAAAATGCTGCATGACATTGGTTAAAATAATGTTTCACGCTTTGACATACCACACCAATATCAGTAAAAACCCCAACAGTAGTGCTTTTGTAGCTGATGATAAAACTATGTGGGTCAGCAGCATCATGTTTTTTACTAAAAGCCGTAATGATTAATTCGCCAATATTGATGGGTTCATCAGCAACAAATTCTTTTGCTAATCGCTTAATTAGACGAGTATATTTTTCGGTTTTGGTAGTGATGTAAACTGGTAAATAATATTTGTTTGCCAAAGCAGACACACCTTTAATATGGTCGGTGTGTTCGTGTGAAATAAAAATAGCTTTTACCGTTTTCATCGAAAGCCCAATTTGTTTCATGCGGTTTTCAATTTCGCGACACGAAAGTCCAACATCCACCAACACGGCTTCGGTGCTGCTTCCTACATAATAGCAATTGCCATTACTGCCCGAATTTATGGAT
>CAIQHW010000035.1 GCA_903871715.1 uncultured bacterium | reverse complement strand
ATTATTGCCAACGCCGCTATAACCGCCCAATCTGGCTTCCACAGCATCTTTACCAATCACAGCTATTGTTTTCATTTTTTCATTCAGTGGTAAAATGTTATTTTCATTTTTCAATAAAACAATAGATTCTAATGCAGCTTGTAAGGCGACTTTCTTCGGTTGAAAATTTTTGTCGGCAACATTTTCTTCAACATAAGGATGCTCAAATAATCCCAATTCAAATTTTGCACGAAGCAATCTCGATACCGCATCATCAATGCGTTGCATTGAAACATTGCCATCTAAAAATGGGGGGATAAATAGTTTGTAATGCTCAAATGAAGTTTGAAAAATCACATCCAAACCATTGTTGATGGCTTGTTTGCTTGATTCGGAATAATCCTTTGTGGTATTGTGCAACACATTGGCACCACCCACTCCGCCAGCATCCGAAATCACAAAACCTTTAAAACCCCACTCCTGCTTGAGTTTTCGGTTCAACAAAGCGTCATTCATGCTACAAGAAGTTCCATTTAATGAATTATAAGATGCCATAATTGACCTTGAACCACCATATTTAATGCAGGTTTTGAAAGGCGGATAAAAATATTCGTTCATGAAATTTTCATCAAAGTGAATGGGATAGCTATCTCTGCCACCATCGCCCACATTAGCCACAAAATGTTTTGGTGTGGTGATGATGTTCATTTTTTCCAACTCACTTACAAAAGCCAAACCCATTGCAGAATTCAAAAAAGGGTCTTCGCCATAAGTTTCTTCCGTTCGCCCCCAGCGCACATCCGAAGCCAAATTAATCACAGGCGACAACACTTGATTAATGCCTCTTTTCTTGGCTTCCATCGCCATCGAATGCGCTACTTGGTGCATCAACGAAGTGTCGAAAGTGGCTGCCAAAGCGATAGATTGAGGATAAACGGTTGCACCTTTGGTGATGATGCCATGCAATCCTTCTTCAAAAATTATCACAGGAATTCCGAGCCGAGTTTGCTCTACAAAATATTTTTGAATGGCATTTACTTTTGCCGCAAATGCCTTTTCATCATCGCTCGAATTGTAGTGGAGCATTTGCGCCGCCACCTCATTGGCATTGTTATCTCGATTGATTTGCAAACCAAAAATTCCGTTTTTAAATTTCGCACCACCATCACTCCAATCGTCTGGAATCATAAATAATTGAAAGAATTTTTCTTCCACAGTCATGCGTTGCAACAAGTCTTGCACACGGCTTTCAATGGGTAGTTTAGCATTTTTATACGCAGGAGTTGACTGTGCAAAAAGCGAAACGGACAGAAAAAATAAAACAGAAAACAGTAAAAATTTCATGCGGCAAATTTATCTTTAAATTTGAACAGAGATGAGTGGCTAATTATTTTTTCTTACTTTTACTTTCAACTTCAAAACAAATTTTAGCATGAAAGCTTTTTTGTCGCTTTTTTTCTTATCTGCTCTATGCCAAATACTTCCAATAAATATATTGGCACAATAAATACTAGCGGATTATTTACTGCAAATGCACTCGGCACTACAACAATTACTT
>CAIQHW010000034.1 GCA_903871715.1 uncultured bacterium | reverse complement strand
CTGGAAAGGTTTTCGCTAAACAACTCTATTAACTCGAATAACAACCTACTCAACTAAGATAACTATGTAGTAAACTAATTAAACTGGGTTGTTATTCAACATAACTAGGTTGTTATTCGAGTTGACTATGTACTCATTCGAGTTAAGCATCTTGTTATGTTAGTTTACATCGTAGTCAACTCAAATAACAACGTAGTCATTCGACATAACTGGGTTGTTATTCGAGTTGACCATGTTGTTTTGCAAATAGGGTTCAATGCTTTGAAGAAGTTGCACATTTATCGCAACACTGCTACATCAAAAATCAAAATATAATTATCAGGAATATTACCTACTTGTTTTTTGCCATAAGCCAACACAGCAGGTATGTATAAAGTGGCTTTAGCGCCATAGTTTAAGGTGGCAAATGCTTCGTCCCAGCCTATAATCACTTCACCTTTGCCTACCACAAATTGAAAGGGGGTAACATGATTAAAAGCCTTATCGGTATTGGAATCGAACACTTTTTTATTCAACAATTTGCCTGTGTAATTTACTTTTATCGTGTCGCCGTTTTTTATTTTTTCGCCAAAACCTTTTTGCAAATGATATACGTACAAGCCCGATGGCAGCTTGACAGGCACTCGGTTTATTTTGTTTAAATAAACATGCAACACACTATCGTCGTAATTTAAACTGGCTTGTTTTTCATTAGCTTGTATTTGTTGAAATTCGAGTGCTGTCATCACTTTATTTACTGCTAAATAAAAGTGCATCATGGTTTTGGGTTTGGCAAAAAATGGCAGCGCATTTTTATACAACGAATCAACAGGTATTTGAAACAACACACTATCGCCCTCGTGTAGCATACACAAGCCTTCCATCAAATCGCCTTTAAAATTGGGTGCAGTAATACTAATTTGTTGTTCGCCAAATTCTTTTCGTGTATCTAAAATTACGGAGTCGGTATAATTTTTTAAAACCAGTTGATACAGCAACACATCGCCCGTTTGCGCTTGCCTGTTCTTTTTATTTTTTTTGAAAAAATAATAGTGTAAGCCCGATGGGCTAAAATTCATTTTTTGCGCAAACAAAGTATTGCCACAAAAAAGTTGTGCTATAAAAATGAAAACGAAAAGTTTTTTCAAAATAAAATTTCGGGTTCAGTTGGATTATTTGATGTCCACCAATTCTACATCAAATATCAATGGACTGTTGGCTGGTATTGGTCCTTGACCATTTTCGCCATAAGCCAAATTAGATGGAATATACAAGGTGGCTTTTGCACCTTTGTTCAATAAGCCAAATCCTAAATCCCAACCTGTGATAACCATGTGTTGCCCTAAAGCAAAACTAAATGGTTGCACATGATGAAATTCTTCTTCCATGTTCGAGTCGAATTTTTTGCCGCTCAATAATTTGCCAGTGTAGTTGGCAATCACGGTTTGCCCAGCTTTTGGTTTGTCGCCAGTGCCAGGTTGGGTAATGACATAATACAATCCTTCGGGTGTTTTTTCGGCTTTAATTTTATTTTCGGCAAAGAATTTATCAAATTGTTTGGTAGGGTCCATAGGTTCTACAATATCCACCAATTCTACTTCAAAAGTCAACACATCATTAGGTTTAATTTTACCACCAGGAGGCGCTTGTTCGCCATAAGCCAAATAACTTGGAATGAATAATAAGGCTTTTGTGCCTTTCTTAAAATTAGCAAATCCCAAATCCCATCCTTGAATCACTTGCTTTTTTCCTAAACCAAATTTAAACGGTTGCACATGATGAAAAGTGGTGTCTACATTAGAATCGAAGGTAGTACCATCCAATAATCTACCCGTATAATTTACGACCACATCGTTGCCAGCTTTGGGCATTTCGCCCGTGCCTTGTTCGGTGATGATGTAATACAATCCTTCTTTAGTTTTGATAGGTTGTGTAATGCCATGCGATTGAAAATATTGTTTCAATTTTTTTTCATCAATACCCACTTGAGCTTTCTTTTTTTCTTCTACTATTTTATCGCCAGCTTCTTTGGTATACATCACAAACGAAAAACAAACCGATTCGCCCGATTTAGTGAATGGTGGCAACTGTTTGCCAAACATCGAATCCGATGCTACTTTAAAAATTGCGCTATCGCCTGGAGCCATTTTCAAAATGCCATCATACATAAAACCAAAGTTTTGGCGTTGGCATGGCACATTGTTCATAAAATTATAATCGTTTAAAAGCGTTTGTCCATCGGCACTGTAAAGCCTTGCATGCAAAGGATATTGGTTGCCTTCGGTGGCTTTGGGCAATTTATTGGCATCATCATGCCATATAAAAGTTTGTAAACCAGTTTTTGGATTCTCTACATTTACAACTCTCGAGTGGGCATGTGCATTAGATACAGCAGTAGGGTTGGCTGGTGCAGGTGGTGTAGCTATTGGTTTTTTGGTTTGCGCAAATGAAGTTTGAAACCCAACAGAAATTAAAAAAAGAACTGCAATTTTTTTCATGGTAATAAAAGAATGAAATGTTTTTTTGAAAATTTTAGAGCGCAAATTTATAAAAAAATCGATGGCTTGTTTTGGAATTGATGGATACAATTAGTGCGTTTAATTTTTTTTAAGAAAATAATTGTTAACTGCAATGTTTGTATAAGCAATTAATACTTGATTTTATTAGAAGTAGAAAACAAAGTGTAGATACTTTTTTTGGTTAAATAAAATCCACTCACTTTATTTTTAAAACTGCCCAAAGCCTCACCAGGTCTAACTTCTATACGACGCATTTGCATTTTATCATCGTACCAATTCATCGGACCCGTGTTGGTAGAAACGGCAAATGGCACACCCGAATGTCGCATCAATTCTTTCACCTTTTTATTGATGCCGCCGAATGGGTAAGCAAAACTAACAACATTTTTGCCCGTCAATTTTTTTACATCGGCAATGCAATTTTCAATTTCACCTTTTGCTTCGTCAATTTTAATTTCGTTCAAAGCCTTGTGGGTGCAGGTGTGTGCGCCAAACTCAATGCCGTAATCATTCATCTCAGCAATTTGTTCTGCTGTTAAAAGCGGCAATGCTGGCTCACCTTCGGCAATGTCCCACTCATTTTTTTTTAATCGAGTTACTAAATAAATTACCGCTGTAAAACCATATTTTTTCAAAAGTGGAAAAAGCAAAGTGTAATTATCTTCATAGCCATCATCAAAAGTTAAAATTATTTTTCTGCTAAAATCATCATCAGGCTTGGCTTGCAGCAAATCTTTAAAAGTGATGGTGCTAAAATTATTTTCTTTTAAATACGCCAACTGCTGCTCCATTTGTTTTTCAAAAACATAAATTTTGTGTTTGCCCACTTCGCTTTTATTTTTCACAATGCGGTGATACAACAAAATGGGTAGTTTATGTTTTTCGTTTTTCATTTTCTACAAATCAAATTTTATTCCTTGCGCCAATGGCAATTGATTGCCATAATTAATGGTATTAGTTTGTCGACGCATGTAGGCTTTCCAGCTATCAGAGCCACTTTCTCTGCCACCGCCTGTTTCTTTTTCGCCGCCAAATGCACCGCCTATTTCTGCACCACTTGTTCCGATGTTTACATTTGCAATGCCACAATCGCTTCCATTAT
>CAIQHW010000033.1 GCA_903871715.1 uncultured bacterium | reverse complement strand
GTGTTTTTTATCATCAACAAAAAATTTTTTTTCAACGCCGTGAACCCAACCAATTAGGGGTTGATTTTCTTGCCGATTTACCAACGAATGTTTTAGATTCTTTTCGCGTTTTTTATCATGGCAAACCTATTGGCAATAATGGTTTTGGTGCATTTCAACAGCAAAAACAAAATGGCAGTGGAGTCATTTGGACGCTCTCAGAACCTTATGGAGCAAGCGATTGGATGCCTTGCAAGCAATCGCTGAATGATAAAATTGATTCGATTGATGTGTATATTTCTGCGCCAGATTCTTTCAAATCAGTTTCTAATGGGTTGCGCCAAAGCATTATTTCACAAGGCTTTGGCACTAATTTAACGCATTGGAAACATCGTTATCCAATCACCACTTATTTAATCGCCATTGCTTGCACAAACTATGATGAATACAGCGATTGGGTTATAAATGGTAACGATAGTTTGCAAATTCAAAACTTTATGTATCATCAAAACGATTCGAGCAATCGAGTAAAAGCTGCATTGGCAGTGTATGTAATGCAATTTTATGAAAGCAAATTTGGAGCTTATCCATTTCGCAAAGAAAAATATGGTCATGCGCAATTTGGCTGGGGTGGCGGCATGGAACATCAAACACAAACTTTTGTTTCCAATTTTGGTTTCAGTTTAATTGCCCATGAAATGGCGCATCAATGGTTTGGCGATAAATCTACTTGCCACAGTTGGGCTGAAATATGGCTCAATGAAGGCTTTGCCACTTATTGTTCTGCTTTGTCATCGCTTTATTTAGGAAGGAAAAGTGAGTGGGATAATTGGCGATTTGGCACAAAAAATCAAATCATCAATGCTTTACCAGGTTCAGTCTTTTGTGATGATACGACAAGCGTAAATCGAATTTTTAATGGTGTTTACTCTTATTCGAAAGGTGCATGGATATTGCATATGCTGCGTTATCAAATGGGCGACACTTTGTTTTTTAAAGCCATGCACGATTATATTCAAGACTCAAAAATTGCTTACAATTATACCACCACCGAAATTTTAAAACAACATTTTGAAACTTATTTTGGCAAATCGTTGGATACGTTTTTTCAAATTTATTACTACGGAAAAAATTTGCCCGAATATCGAGTTCGCTGGTGGCAAATTGATGATACACTAAGAATTCACGTAGATTATATTTCAAACCAAACACCAGATGTTTATTGGAGTATGCCGCTAAATTTTACTTGTCGAAGTTGGGATGATAACAAACAACAAGACAGCGATTTTATTTTTTCTAACACGTCTATTTCGCAAGATTATAAAATCATTTATCCGCATCATTTAGGGCAATTGTTGTTTGATTTTCATACATCCATTTTAGCAAAAGTAGATGTAGCAAATTCGCCCGAAGCTGGCTATAATTATAACGCTGCAATACAATTAACGCCCAATCCTGCACGTAATGAAGTGTTTGTTAATGAACAAAAATATGGTGTAACCGAATTGAAATTTTATGACGTAACTGGCAAATTAGTTTGGCAAATTAATCAAAATGAAAATTGGGCGGCGAACAATATTTATGGCAATTTGCAACGTTTCGACATCTGCAATTTAGAAGCAGGATTTTATATCGTGCAAATGCGCACCAACAACAATTTGCTGTTTTATCAAAAATTAATTAAGCAATAATTTTACACTACTTTATCGGCGCAGCAGCTGCTGGCAAAGGCTTCGGGCTTGGCTTTGAAAATAAAACCCATGCCCATAATATACCCCATGGCCTCTTTCAAGGCAGTGTTGCTGTTGAAATGTGGATTAGTATTGATGTCGGCATGAACTTCCATCTCTACTTTATACTCATCCAACAGCGGACATAAATCGTAAGCTACTGCAATAGATTTACTCACTTCTGCCAGCATGCGTTCTTTTAAGGAAAAACTTTGTGCTGATTTTTCGTTGGTGATAAACATAAATCCGCCACGTTTTTCGCGAAGAAAAACAATCACTGTTGCAAAATCAGTAGTTTCGCTACGAACTTGTGAATCTGTACCAATACACACTTTCAGCTTTGAACCATTTTGTTTTTCACGTTCTAAAGCCATTCTTACGGCATCCTTTATGTCGCCGTCTAAAACTTCGCCATTAAATTTGTGCCATTTCATAAAATTTGTTTTTGAAAAGATAAGGCACACAAAAATTATTCTATCAAAAACTTATTCAATTGTATTAGTTTGAAAAAATGTTTTGGAAATTTCAAAAATGTATTTACCTTTGCAATCCGAAAAAAATAAGTTTATAAAATTATCATGAAACCAAACATACATCCAACAAGCTATCGCAAAGTGATCTTTAAAGACATGAGCAATGAATACATGTTTTTAGGCGCATCTTGCACCAACAGCAAAGAAACTTTGAAATGGGAAGATGGAAACGAATATCCATTAATCAAATTGGAGATTTCACACACCAGCCATCCGTATTTTACTGGCAAAATGAAATTTATTGATACTGCAGGTAGAATTGACAAATTTAAAAAGAAATACGCAAAAAAGGACTCTTAAGTCTTTCTGTTTTTTAAATAATTAAAGCCGGTTTGATTTTTTCAAAGCGGCTTTTTTATTTGCTCTTTTTTTGAAATAAACTGCTAACTTTATTTCAAAATATTTTAGCCATGAAAAAAAAATTACTCTTTATTTTTGGTTTGTTATTTTTTATAGAAGCAAATGCGCAAACCTTAACCAATCGTCAGATTTATGATTTTAATATCGGTGATGTTATTGAAAGTGACTATTACTATAGTTCTAATCTTTACGTTGAAAAGCATCAATCAGATTCAGTAATGTCAAAATTTGTAACAGTGCAGATCGGAGAGCTCACGTCTGAACTCC
>CAIQHW010000032.1 GCA_903871715.1 uncultured bacterium | reverse complement strand
GTACTTTGGTACCTGTAATTGTTATTTTAACTTACAAAAAGAAAAAGAAAGATTAAACTAAAGGTTATGTTAAACCTCTACCCTACTCCATCCGAAGCTGCTTTATTGGAAGAAACTACAACCATTTCTTCCCAAAAAAAATTACAACAAAGCCACAGAAAATCGGCAGGTTTTATTTTTATAGCTGTGGGTGCTTTGGTTGGTTTTTTAAGTGTGGTATTGTGCATTATTAATCCTATGCCCGAATTGTTCAACTACTTTTTATATGGCTTTACCTTGCTTGCCATTGGCTTTATTTTTCCTGGTCTTTATTTAATTTTTGAAAACTAACATCAACACATGGAAACCGAGCACATAATACTGGATAATTTTAAACATGAAAGCAATAGCGATATTGAACCACTAGCAACAATTAACCTAACCAAATTTATAATCCTTTCTATTGTTTCTTTTGGATTGTATGAATTATGGTGGATTTACAAATCATGGCGCTTCTTTAAACAAAAAGAAAAACTAGACATTATGCCTGCTGCAAGAGCTATTTTCAGCATCTTCTTTTTGAATTCTCTATTCAATAAAATACTTCATTTTGCTGCATCGAAAGGTTACGAAAAAAGCTATTCGAGTACACCACTGGTGGTTGGATTTTTCATTATAAATACCGCATCAAAGCTACCTCAACCTTATTGGGTGATATCTGGATTAAGTTTTCTGTTTTTAATTCCACCTTTTCAAGCATTAAACTTTGCTTTTAAAAACTCAACCGATTTTGAAACTAATGAACAGGTTTATTTTAATTATCGTCAAATCATTTTATTACTCGTTGGGCTTGCCCTTTGGAGTTTAGTTATTTATGCGATGACTCTATAACTTCCCATAGTGTATAGCATAGAAAAAACTAACTGTTTGAAACAACAAAATAAAGTTATCTTCATTGGCATAACACCAAACCCAATGCACAAAACAACAATAAGTAAACGATTTGAAATGGTGAAGTATAATGCATCGAGTTAAACCTAAACAAAAGCGATTCAATGTTTAACAATATAAGGATTATTTTAAGAAATGAAAACGTAAATTTTATTGTTTTTATTAAAAAAGAAAAGATTAATTTTGCATGCAGCGTTTTTGATGTGAGTATTGTCATATAAAAATCGGTTAACCTTATCCCTTAAAAAATTAAACCTATTTTATGAAACGAATTTTATTGCTCCTTATCATTTATTTGATTGGAGTTGCCAAATCAGAAGCACAATGTCCAACTAATATAGATTTTAACTTTGGCAATTTAGCAAATTGGCAATGCTATGTTGGTCAGGTAGGCACAGGTATAGCTGGCGGATTAACTGTGCCTACATGGAATCCTGCCACTCCAGTTTCGCCAGTTGCCGATAGGCATCAAATCATGTCTGGTTCAGCATTAGACCCTTATTTTTTACAACCACCTGCTGCAAATTGTCCGGTGTCTTGCCCATATACAACTGGTGGATTTTCATTAAAATTAGGGAACGACAACACAAATGATTCTTGTGAACGAGTTCGTTATTATGTAACTATCCCTCCCAATTATTTCTATTATTCCATCACTTATTGGTATGCGGTAGTTTTAGATAACCCAGGTTCAGGTCATCCTACTTACGCCAT
>CAIQHW010000031.1 GCA_903871715.1 uncultured bacterium | reverse complement strand
AGGGGGGTTTTGTAGTAGATGTAAGTGGTTTACCCAGTGGCATTTACTTTATCAAAGCCATAGATATCAATTGAAACGTGAGCAATGCGAAGTTTGTAAAGCAGTAAAACTACTTTTAATAAAAAAATGGATAGCTTAATTTTTTGAAAATAGTTTTTGTAAAGAATAATCTACCCCAAATAAGTTTTTTAACGCACTAACTTTTTCTGACGGAAATACGTTATGCCACGTACTTGTTCAAGTGGAAAATATTTTTAGATTTACAGCGCAACATGAAACAAACCACAAAAGCGTTGATGTTGTGCCTCTTAATACTGTGTACAAGCCTTGTTTGGGCGCAGCAAACGGTACAACTAAAAAGCGAAAACATCTTTCAAAAAAACGGGCTTGGCTCGGTGCAGGTAAATGCCATTGCACAAGACAAGTTTGGATTCCTTTGGTTAGGAACCATGAGTGGCTTGTATAGATATGATGGTTATGAATTGAAACAATTTGCTGCCATACATCAAACCGAACCTTTATTGAGCAATTACATCACCAATTTATTTTTCGATTCAAAAAACAATTTGTGGATTTTGAATGATGAAAATGGTATTAATCGCTATAATATTCTTACCGATAAATTAAGTCAGTTTGTTGCCTATAAAAGAAACGACAATACTTTAGCTAACAATCATGTGGTGCAAATGGTAGAAGACAGAAACGGAAATTATTGGATTGCCACCAATGATGGACTGGATGAATTGAAAATTACGACCGATTATCGTGGCAATGAAAATTATCGTTTCAAACATTTCAAAACACAATCTGACAATTCTGGCACATTGCCTTCTATGCATGTAAAATCAGTATTTGCAAAAGATAGCTCGGTGTGGTGTGGTACCGATTTTGGTTTGTGTGAAATTGAAATTAATGATTCTAACAACATTATTATTCAACATCCCGAAATCAATTTTGCTGATGGAAAAATTTCCAACATCACTTGCATTTCCGAAGATAAAAATCACAACATTTGGGTAGGCACATCAGCTAATGGTATTTGGCAATTGAATAAAAATTTAGTTGGTCAACCAGTTTTTACACAAGTTATCAAATCGGTCGAGTTGAAAAACATGACGGTGAGTGCTATGCTCTTTGACAACAATTTTAATTTATGGATTGGCTTTAATGGCTCAAGCACAGTGCGTTACGACTTGAACAGCCAAACCATGGAACACATTAGCGATACCACAACTGGAGGAAAAAATATCAAGATGTTGTTTCGCGACATTACAGGTGTAATTTGGATGGCACATGAAAACGGATTGAATAAAGTGTTGGATAAAAAACGATTCAGCAATTTAGAATTAGCCAATGCACCATTCAACTATAAGAAAAGTGTTTATGTATATGCTGTTTTAGAAGATGCACAAAATAATATTTGGATGGGAACCGATGTGGATGGCTTGGTTAAATACAATAAACAAACCAAGCAAATTACGCATTATAACATGCAAAGCCCAGCACCACATCAGTTGGTAAACAACGAAGTATTTGCATTGGCAGAAAATAAGTTCTTCATTTATGTAGGCACCCGAAAAGGTTTAAACGCCATTAATAAAGCAACAGGAGCTTGTATTTTATTACCCGACCAATTATATCCGTTGGACATTAACACTATTAAAATTGATGACAAAGGAGCAATATGGATGGGGTTAATGGATTATGGCATTTGCAGAATGGATTATTTAACATGGCAATGCACGTTTTATAAAGATGATGAAAAAACAGGAAAATCAACTCGAAACAATGATGTAAAATCAATTTTGTGTGGCAAAAATAATATGCTATATTTGGCCACCGATAGTGGCTTGAAGGTTTTTAATACGGTTACAAAAAAATTTACTCGTTATCGTTCTAACCCCGATAATCCACTCACCATTTCGTCGAATGCTGTAACTGCGATGTATGAAGATGCCAATGGAAAACTGTGGGTAACCACCAACAATGGCGGTTTCAACCAGTTTGACCCTAATACCGAGGAGTTTAGAAGAATACATTGTGCTTACATGAATGACAATACTGAAGTGTATTCTATTTTGCCCGACAGCAAAAATAATTTGTGGTTAAGCACCAACGTGGGCATTTTAAAATACGAAAAAAGCACAGGCAATTTTGTAATGTTTGATAAAACGGATGGCACTATCAGCAAGGAGTTTAATGCCGGTGCCTATTTCAAAAACAAACGTGGCGAAATTTATTACGGCGGTGCCAATGGCATTACAATTTTTAATCCAGATAGTATTGCCACTTTTACTGGCGATTTTAAAATGGCTTATAATCGAGTGCAAGCCAACAACCACATTGTGCCATTCGCATTTAATGAAAAAGGCGAGCAGATAGTAACGTTAACACCTGATGAATACTCTTTTAGCATCGATTTCACGGCACTAAATTTTATTGCCCCCGATAAAATTCAATACGCTTATAAGCTCGAAGGCTATGAAAAAGATTGGGTTTCGATAGGCAACAAACATTCTATCAACTACAATAATTTATCTCCAGGTACTTATCATTTTAAATTTAGAGCATCAATGGGCGAAGGCGAATGGAAGGAATGCCCAACTGATTTGATAATCATTATTAAACCGCCATTTTATAAAACTTGGTGGTTTATTACGATGCTTGCCATTACCGTTTTATCGGTCACGTTTCTCATCATTCGCATCAGAATTTCAAGTGTAAATGAAGAAAAGAAAAAAGAAGTAGAACGCCAAAGCATTAAAATGAAACACCAGTTTTTGGCAAACATGAGCCATGAAATTCGTACACCAATGAATAGCGTAATAGGCTTCACAACGCTGTTGGCAAGCACTCCGCTAAATGACGAACAGAAAAATTATTTAAACGCTATTCAAAGCCAAGCTGAAAATTTGTTGGTCATCATCAACGATATTTTAGACTATTCAAAAATTGATGCAGGCAAAACTGAAATTAATAACGACAATATTTTGTTGCAAAAAGTATTAGATAATGTGCATTCAACTTTGTATTTAAAAGCACAAGAAAAAGGCTTGTATTTTGTGATTGAAAAATTGTCAGATGTGCCCAACATCATTTATTCTGATGAAGTGCGGCTGTATCAAATTTTAACCAATTTGCTTAACAATGCTATCAAATTTACCGAATCGGGTAAAGTAGGATTGCAGATTATGAAGTTGGAGGAAAATGAAAAAACGGTAAAATTGCAATTTAAAGTTTACGACAGTGGCATTGGTATTCCAGAAGAAAAATTGCCTATTATTTTCGATTTATTTACGCAAGTAAATATGGGCAAAACCAAAAAATTTGGTGGCACAGGATTGGGCTTATCCATTACCAAAAATTTGGTAGAAATGTTGAAAGGAAAAATTTATGTAGAAAGCGAAGTGGGCAAGGGCACTACATTTCACGTAGATATTCCGTTTGAAAAAGTTTCGCAAACTGAAATTATTGAACCAAAAGAAAAATCACCAGCGCAGCAATTTTTAAATGGTAATGCCAATAAAAAAATTGAACAACCGCAAACAAAAATTGATGAAAAAGTAAAACACAAAATCCATATTTTGTTAGCCGAAGACAATACCTTTAATCAACTTTTGGCAAAAACGGTGATTAGTAAATATTTGCCCGATGCGGATTTAACGATTGCGAATAATGGTGTAGAAGTGTTGAACAAAATTAATAGCGAAACGAAATTTGATATTGTGTTGATGGATGTGCAAATGCCCGAAATGGATGGATTTGAAGCCACTAGGCAAATTAGAAAATCAGAAAATGAACAAATCAAAACCATTCCCATTATCGCTTGCACAGCAGGTGTAACACCACCTGAAGTAGAAGAGTGTTACAATTCGGGCATGGATGATTTCTTGGCAAAACCGTTTCAACCCAATGATTTAGTGAATAAAATAAACCACCATTTGCAACAAATAAAAACAAATTAAAACAACCATATCATGTCAAACATTTGCAACCTCGAACAACTATCAGTAATGACTGGCGGCGACAAAAGTGTGATGAAAGAATTTGTAAGAATGTATTTAGCCGACACACCAAAACTAATTTTAAAAATGCGCACCGCCAACACCAGCCAAATTTTTTTGGGCGAAGAAGGCATTGCTTGGTGTTGCCACAAAATTGCACCACAGCTCAGTTACATGGGCATCAGCACTGGATTTGATTTGGCAAAAAACATGGAGCGAAAAATAAAAGAAGCTGGTGCTGGCTATACCGAATTGAATGATGAGTTGTCGAAACTGAACGATATTTGTATGCAAAGCTATCGCGAATTGAATGACTTTTTGAATAGCAATCCTGATTGATTTTCTTTTCAGACTTTTAGAATCGTGAAAAATATCTTACCCCAATTCTTTTGATGGTTGCAAAGCCATCAACGCTATTTTTAATTGCGAAAGCATTTCAGGAATTTCTTCTAACGAAATTGTTCCAACTGAAATGCGATACCAATCAGTTCTGCTATGGCAGCCAAATGCTGTAAAAGGCACAATGGCTAATTGTGCTTGATTTAATAAGTAAGAAGTGATGTCTTCGGTAGTTGAAATTATTTTTCCATCGGGTGTAATAAAACCTTTGATGGCAAATTGTGCTGATAAATAAATGGCACCTTGTGGCGAAATAATATCCACTGGGAAACCTTCTTCTTTCAAGGCTTTGAAGCTTTTGTAAATTAAATCGAATCGAGCATTGATTTTGTTTTTTAAATCCAACAAATATTCTTCTACTGCTTTTTCATTGTTCAAAAAATGAGTGGTGGCAACCTGTTCAGCTTTCGGACTCCATGCGCCCACATGACCTAAAATGGATTTCATTCTACTAATTACTTCTGTTGGTCCAAAACTCCAGCCCACCCGAACACCAGTAGCAGCCAGCGATTTGGAAATTCCATCCACAAAAATGGTGTAGTTTTTCATTTCCGAAAATAAACTTACTGGGTTGAAATGTTCGATGCCATTCATGGTCAGCATCCAATAAATTTGGTCGTATAAAATGTAAAGCGGTTTTTGATTTTCGCCTCTTCGTTTGTTTTCATCTAATACCAATTCGCAAATTTCAGTGAGTTGCTGTTTTGAAAAAACTGTGCCTGTTGGGTTCAATGGCGAACACAAAGCCAGTATGGTAGCATCTTTCACGAATGGTGCAATTTCAGCAGCCGTTGGCATAAAACCATTTTCGGGTTTTGCTTCCACCTCAATTTTTTGTGCATCGCTCAAATGGCAATAGTGATTATTATTCCATGATGGCACAGGGTAAATTACTTTATCGCCTTCATCCAACAAAGTTTGATACACGGCATAAATCAAGGGTCTGCCGCCGCCAGCAATTAATAATTGGTCAATTGGATAATCCAATCCTTCATATTTTTTCAAAAAATTAGCTACTGCTTTCCTTAAATCAGCCATGCCATCCGCTGGTGGATAATTGGTTTCGTTGGCTTCGTAAGCTTTGATGATTTCTTGTTTCAACAAAGTAGGAATAGGAAATAAATTTGGATTAAAATCACCAATAGTGAGATTGTAAATTTTATGTCCTTCCTTTATTTTTTGATTGATTTCTCCAGCTAATTTGATGATTTCAGAGCCAATTAAATTGGCGGCTTTGGTAGAAACTTTGAGCGACATAATGCGGTGATTTTAGAATACAAAATTAGAGAAAGAATGCTGCAATCTGCTTAAAATAATTATGAAGGATTCGGTTATATTTGCACCTCAAAATTTTATCCATGAAACATCAAGCAATTATTGAAAGAGCAATTCAGGCAAATAACGAAAGAAAATTCTTTGCGCAATATCCTGAACATCCAAAAGCGTACGGCGATGAAGGCATGGCAAAAGCGCAAGATTTTTACAAAAATATTGAAGGCAATAAATTTTCAGAACTTTTACAAAGTGGCGAAAACGCTTGGGGTGGAGAAGAAGTTTCGCCTTACACACAAAAAGAATTGAACATTCAATATCCATTGTATAGTGTGGAAACATTGATTGGCAAAGCATCTGCGGCGCAAAATAGTTGGAGAAAAAAAACAGTAGAAGAACGTGCTGATATTTTAATTGATGCTTTGGAAAATATCAAAAACAGATTTTTTGATATTGCTATTGCTACACAACACACTACTGGTCAATCATTCATGATGTCGTTTCAAGCAAGCGGCCCTCATGCGAATGATAGAGCGTTAGAAGCGGTGGCGCAAGGTTATGCTTCCATTTCTTCTTACCCAAATAATGTAACTTGGGAAAAACCAATGGGTAAGTTCAATATCACTTTGAACAAAAAATTTGTTGCCGTGCCAAAAGGAATTGGTTTAGTGATTGGTTGCTCTACATTTCCAGTTTGGAATACTTTACCAGGTTTGTTTGCCGATTTAATTACTGGCAATGCAACTATCGTGAAGCCGCATCCAAAGGCGATTTTGCCGATTGCGATTGCGATTGCAGAAATGCAAAAAGCATTTCAAAATGCTGGTGTGGATGTGAACACCGTGCAATTAGCTGCCGATGTGTCGGAGCATTTAATCACTAAAGAATTGTGTGAAAATCCATCTGTAAAATTGATTGATTACACAGGCGGCTCGGCATTTGGAAATTATGTAGAATCATTGCAAGGTAAAACTGTATTTACTGAAAAAGCAGGTGTGAACAGCGTCATCATTGATTCAGCAAAAAATTTGGATGATGTGTTTTCAAATTTAGCGTTCAGTGTTTCGTTGTATTCAGGGCAAATGTGTACTGCGCCGCAAAACTTTTTCATTCCTGAAAAAATAAAAAATGGCGATGTTGAAATAACATTTGAAGAAGCCGTAGAAAAGTTCAAAGCTGCTGTGCAAGCCATTTCTACTAACCCCAAAATGGCAGCAGGAACATTGGGTGCGATACAAAATGAAGTAACATTGAATCGTGTGTTGAATATTTCAAAAGTTGGTGGTAAAGTAGAGTTGGCTTCTATTCGTGTGGCGAATGAAGAATTTCCTGAAGCAAGAACGTGTTCGCCTTCCATCATTGTTTGCGATGCCGCAGATAAAGGCGTTTACGAACAAGAATTATTCGGACCAATTGTGCTATTAATCAAAACAAAAAATACTGACCAATCCATTTCATTAGCAAAAGAAATGTGTGCTAATCATGGTGCCATCACTTGCGCAGCTTACACAACTGATGAAAATATGGCTGCAAAAATTGAAGATGAAATGAGCCAGGTATTTGCACCAGTGAGCATGAATTTAACTGGATTTATTTGGGTGAATCAACATGCAGGCTTTAGTGATTTTCATGTTACAGGCGGTAACCCTGCTGGCAACGCCACTTTCACCAATGCTGATTTTGTGAACAGAAGATTTGTGTGGGTGGGTCATCGCAAAATGCAATAAGAAAAACAAAAAATTAGAACGCTGATTTTTAAGATTATTATGATTGTTCTTAAGCGAACAGCAAATCATAAAACATCTTAATTATCATGATAATCTGCGTTCTATT
>CAIQHW010000030.1 GCA_903871715.1 uncultured bacterium | reverse complement strand
AATAGTTGTACAAAAATAATTCATGCTCTACCTCATTCCCACACATCTTGGAAATCCTGATACACAGCTACTTCCACAACAAATAAAAAATGTGTTGGAAGAGTGTGATGTGTTGTTTGCCGAAAATTTAAAAACCGCTCGGCATTTTTTAAAAGCCACAGGCGTTGAAAAAAAAATTGATGATTTTGAATGGTATGAACTGACAAAAGATACGGATGAGAATGAATTGCAATCGTTTGCAAAAATCATTCAGCAAAAAAAATGTGGTGTAGTGAGTGAAGCTGGATTGCCTGCTGTGGCTGACCCTGGCGCAGCGTTGGTGAAAATTGCGCATCAAAAAAATGTGAAAGTTGTGCCGCTTACTGGACCAAGTTCTATTTTAATGGCGTTGATGGCAAGCGGTATGAATGGGCAATCATTTTGCTTTCATGGTTATTTGCCGATTGATAAAATGGAAAGAATCAAAAAAATAAAAGCATTGGAATTGGCTGCGCAAAAAAATAATCAAGCGCAGATTTTTATTGAAACACCCTATCGAAACAATGCCATGATGGCTGATATTTTACAACATTGCGAAGTCAACACTTTGCTCTGTGTGGCAGCAAACATCACACTTTCAGATGAGTTTATTCAAACAAAAAAAATAAGTGATTGGAAAAAAAACTTGCCCGATTTGAATAAAAAACCAACCGTGTTTTTGATTGGTTGATTATTAAAAAACAGAGTAGGGAAGTTATAAAATCTGTTGAATAAATTTGTTTTTATAAAAGAATGAGTTACCTTTGCGCTCCAAAAAATAATCATTTTAACAAGAAATTAAGCAGCAATTAACGATGCAATTAACAACAGAATCAAAGCAAAAATTATTTAAACAGTTTGGTGGTAGCGAAAAAAATACAGGCTCAACCGAGGCTCAAATAGCTATGTTTACTGAACGAATCAACCACATTACCGAACACATGAAAGGTCAAAAAAAAGATTTTGGCAGCAATCGTGGGTTAATTAGAATGGTTGGTAAACGCAAAAAATTGTTGCAATATTTGCAACACAGCAACTTGACCAGCTACCGTAAATTGATTGAACAATTAGGTTTAAGAAAATAATTTTCAAAACTATTTTGATTGCCCTTAGTGATTTAAAAACTAAGGGCAATTTAGTTTTTAATGGAATTGATTTTTCCATTTCAAAATAAAAAATCAAAAAATAAATTCGAATAAACCACCGCCAAATAGTTGTCTATACTACGTTTTATCTCTTCAAACTTTCCTTTGATGAAACAACTATTAACGATGAATGGCGGTACAAAAAAACAAACCAAACATTATGAGTCAAAAAGGAATCGTAAAAACATTCGACATGGGCGATGGTCGCAACATTTCGATTGAAACTGGCAAATTAGCCAAACAAGCTGATGGCAGTGTAGTTGTTCGCATGGGCGATTGCATGATTTTAGCCACAGTAGTAAGTTCAACTACTTTAAAAGAAGGACAAGATTTTTTCCCATTATCAGTTGATTATGTAGAGAAATTTTATTCTACAGGTCGCATCCCGGGCAGCTTTCCGAGAAGAGAAACAAGATTGAATGATTATGAAATATTAATTAGCCGATTGGTGGACAGAACATTGCGTCCGCTTTTTCCTGAAGATTATTTATACGATACACAAGTAAACGTGTGGTTAATCAGTGGCGATAAAGAAATCATGCCCGATACATTAGCTGGATTAGCTGCCAGCGCAGCTTTGAGCGTTAGTAATATTCCATTCAACGGACCAATGAGCGAAGTGAGAGTTTGCCGTATTGATGGCAAATTTGTAGTGAATCCAAACAGAAGCGATTTAGAAAAAGCCGACATTGATTTATTGATTGGTGGTTCGATGGAAAACATTGTAATGATTGAAGGCGAAATGAAAGAAGTGAGCGAAGATGAAATGATTGAAGCCATTCGCATAGGTCATGAAGCCATCAAATTGCAATGCAAAGCGCAAATGGAATTGAGAGAAATGGTAGGTGTAAAAGCTACTCGTGAATATCCTGCACCAGTT
>CAIQHW010000029.1 GCA_903871715.1 uncultured bacterium | reverse complement strand
TAATCACAATTTTTGATTGTTTTTTTATCACGAAGAAATAGCTCAACACCTTTGGCATAGCCATGTCCCCCGTTTGAAATATTTGTCGGGTCAAAATTATTGGAATACAAATTGCTCGGATTTTGCACCAAACTCAAACTGCTCAATGGCGTTAAAATCAACGATTTGTAATCTTTGTAAAACGCCTCCACTCTAAAAGTTTTATCGTTGTGAATTCGTTGATAATTCAAAACAAAATGCGTTGCCTTTTCAAAATCCAATTTGTTGGTTAAATAACTTTGATAGAACAAATATCGTCTGTCAGGCTTTTCATAAAAATCTCCATAAGCAAAACTCAATTGCGAATTTTTACCCAAACGATAAGCAATTGATAATCTCGGCGCAACATTCGCTTTGCCCAGAATTGAGCTGTATTCTGCTCTTACGCCTGGTTTCATCACAATTTTTGCGTTGAAATAATATTCCATTTCGGCAAATGTAGAAGTGAAATTATCAGCAAATTGATAGGTAGAAAATGGATTGATTCCGAAAGAAGTAAACTTCGATTGCTCCCATCCATACTGATATTCACCACCAATTCGGAATGCAGAAAGTACGCCTGTGTACCTTGTAAAAACAACTCTCCCTTGCGACAAAGTGTTGTTTGAATTGATACCCAATGATTGATTATTTAACACCGAATCATTGCGTAATTCACCCAAATTTATTTTATCCCAATTACCACTGAAAGATGCACCAGCATTGATATTCCAGTTCGCATTCAACATGCCGCTGTAAGTTAAATTGGTGTACAGCGATTTGCTATTTAAATCAAAAGCTGTTTTCAAATGGTCAACATTATTGATGTCGGGGCGCTGCAAACCCAATGCATTATTATTGGTGTAAGCATAAAATTTTAAGAAACCATTTTTCTTCATTCGCTTTCTGAAATTCACTTCAACGTTACCATTTTCGGGCATTTTGCTGAAATGAATATTTTGCGGCACCAATGCATAATAAGGTTGTAAATTGAAATAACCCACACTTACACCTGCACTCATTTTTTGTTTTTCCCACAAATGATTTACGCCACCACCAATGCCAACACTTGATAAACTCAAATTGGTTTCTGATTGTTCCGCTAAATCTTTTGTATCTAAAACTAAAGCAGAAGAAAGCCCTTGCCCGTACAATGCGCTATAGCCGCCGCTGCTGAACGATGTGCCTTTAAATAAAAACGGATTGAACTTGCCACGTTGAGCAATATCAGGCACTGAAGTGTTGTAAGGATTACGCACCAACATGCCGTCAATAAAGGTTTGCGTCTCTCTACCTTCGCCGCCACGAACAAATAATCCTTCTTGATTTCCGATTTGTTGCGCACCTGGCAAAGTTTTCAAAGCACCTGTAACATCGCCTCCAGAACCAGCTGTAGTAACAATATCCAACGGTGTAAAAATGGTTGCACGTTTTTTATCGCTGGCGTCAAAGCTACCAGCGCTGATGGTTACAGCTTTTAATTCGTTGAATTTTTCTTTCAACGAAATGTTGAGAACAATAGGCGAACCATTGCAAACTATTTTTTGCTCAAATGAATTATAACCAATAAAAGTTGCGACTAAAATTTTCTCTCCTTTTTCAGAAGTTTCAAAACTAAAACTTCCATCGTTGTTGCTGGAAGTACCATCATAGCTATCTTTCACAGCAATACTGACACCAATCATTGGCTTTTTTCCGTCAGTAACTTTTCCGGAAATTTTTGTTTGAGCAAAAGATGAAATTGAAAAAAACAAAGCAGAGAAAATGAGTAAAGGTTTTTTCATCAAGATAAAATTTGATTGCAAAAATAATTGTGAAATGTTTTTTGAAAATTGTTTTTCGGCAAAAGAAACAAACCAGCAGGCGAATGGTTGAACAGAAATTTAATGTTCGCTTAAAATTGCAACTTCTATTTTTGATAACAGAATTCATTTTTTTAAACAACAAAAAACAAACATCATGACAGCACAAGAAAATTCACTCAATTGGTTTGAGATTTCAGTAAAAGACATTGCTCGTGCAAAAAAATTCTACGAAAAAATTTTCGGAATTAAAATGTCACAAATGGAAATGATGGGCATGCAAATGGCTTTCTTTCCATGGGAAGGAGGCAGCGGCAAAGCCAACGGTGGCTTATGTCAGAGTAAAATGCACAAACCCAGCAAATCGGGTGCAAAAATTTATTTAAACGCAAATCCTGATTTAAACACTGTTTTAAAAAAGGTTGAAAAAGCAGGCGGCGAAATTGCCATGCCAAAAACTTCCATTGGTGAAAACGGTTTCATGGCTTTCTTTATTGACACCGAAGGAAATGCAGTAGGTTTGCATTCTAACAAATAATTCTTTGCAAAAATTAATCACCGAAATAAAAGCCTGCACCATTTGCGAAAACCATTTGCCATTAGGTGCAAAGCCAATTTTATTGGTTAGTCCATCTGCAAAAATTTTGATTATCGGTCAAGCACCAGGCACAAAGGTGCATGAATCGGGCATTCCGTGGAACGACCAAAGTGGCAAAGAATTGCGAAGATGGTTGGGTGTAAATGATGAACAATTTTACAACAACAAAATTTTCGGCATCATGCCAATGGGATTTTGTTATCCGGGCAAAGGCACTTCGGGCGATTTGCCACCACGACCAGAATGTGCGCCACAATGGCATCAGCAGGTTTTAAAGGATATGAAACAAATTGAGTTAACAATTTTAATTGGTACTTATGCTCAACAATATTATTTGGCTAATCGCTTAAAACGAACCTTGGCCGAAACGGTAAAATCATTTCAAGAATATCTTCCAAAGTACTTACCATTGGTGCATCCATCGCCTCGAAACAAAATTTGGCAAAAGAAAAATCCTTGGTTTGAAAAAGAAGTAGTGCCTGTTTTACAGCAAATTGTAAAACCTTTTTTGCTTTAAAAAGAAGCTTCGTTCTCTTAACTTCGCACTCCAATTTTATTTGAATGAAAGTATCAGAATACATAGCGCAATCGAAAAACAAACCCTTGGTTTCGTTTGAAATTTTGCCACCGTTGAAAGGAAAAAGTTTTCAATCCATTTGCGATGTGCTTGACCCTTTGATGGAGTTTAAGCCACCATTCATCAATGTTACCTATCATCGTTCTGAAACTCAATTCAAGAAAATGACAGATGGAAAATTTGAAAAAATTGCTGTTCGCAAACGCCCAGGAACAGTTGGTATTTGCGCCGCCATCATGAACAAATATAAAGTGGATGCTGTGCCACACTTGATTTGTGGCGGTTTTACGATTGAAGAAACTGAAGATGCTTTAATTGATTTAGATTTTTTGGGCATCGAAAATATTTTGTGTTTACGTGGTGATGCACCGCATGGCGAAAAATCTTTCACACCTGAAATTGGCGGACATCATCATGCGATTGATTTGCTGAAACAAGCTGTGAATATGAATCACGGCAAGTATTTGGAAGAAGATTTGAAAAATCCTGTTCACACAAATTTCTGTTTAGGTGTAGCCGGTTATCCCGAAAAACATGCCGAAGCACCAAATATGAATGCCGATTTAAAACGCTTGAAAGACAAGGTGGATGCTGGTGCACAGTTTATTGTAACACAAATGTTTTTCGACAATCAAAAATATTTTGAGTTCGTAAATAATTGCCGAGCCATCGGAATTGATGTGCCGATTATTCCAGGATTAAAACCTTTGACGACCCGAAAACAGCTCACAGTGCTGCCTCAAACCTTCAACATCAATTTGCCCGAAGAGTTGGTGAATGAAATTCACAAAGCAAAAACAGATGATGATGTGTTGAAAGTTGGCGTAGAATGGTGCATTCAACAATCAAAAGAATTGGCTGCCAAAGGCGCACCGGTGCTGCATTATTACACCATGAGTAATGTAAAAGCGATTAAGGCAATTGCAGAAAAAGTATTTTGATGCCAATGAAAAATTTAGAAATTATTTTTGAAGACGATTATTATGTAGTCGTAAATAAACAAGCTGGAATGCTCACCATTCCTGATAGATACAACGATGCCATTCCAAGTGTGTTGGGCGAATTGCGCAAAAAATACAACCCAATTTTTACCGTTCATCGCATTGATAAATATACCAGCGGTGTTTTATGTTTTGCAAAAACCGAAGAAGCACATAAGCATTTAAACACACAGTTTGAGCAACACACTTTGCAAAAAACTTATCAGGTTTTGGTATTGGGTGAAACAGAAGATGAAGGAAAAATTGAGTACAAAATAATGCCTGACCCACGAGAAGATGGGCGCATGGAAGCCAGCGAAAAATATGGCAAGGCATCACTCACCAACTATAAAACGATTAAAAATTTTGGACACGATTATTCGTGGGTTGAAGCTTATCCGCAAACTGGAAGAACGCATCAAATTCGTGTGCATTTTTTAGCCATCGGTCATCCACTTTTAATTGATGATATGTATGGTTCGCCCGAACCATTTTTATTGTCAACAGTAAAAAGAAAATACAAGCTAAGCAAAAATGAAGAAGCTGAAAAACCTCTAATGGCAAGGCTTACGCTCCATTCATCACGATTAGAATTTAGGCATGTGGTAGATGAAAAAACAATTGTAGTTGATGCACCACTACCAAAAGATTTTGCTGCAGTGATTAAGCAGTTGGAAAAAAATTATTGAGCAAAAAACTATTTTTTCTCGGGTTTGTATTTGCTTTCTTGCAAAATTTTTTGTCCATCAGTTTCATTCATCAATTGTGGTAGAGTAACTGAAGAATGGCTCTGCATATAGTGTTGCACAATTTGCCAACCCACCCATGCACCAATATTTCCGGGTGCATCGGGGGGCATGCCAGGCGTAACGGGCGCATCGCCGATGTAATGCCCAATTTCAAACACATCGCTGGCATACAACAAATTGTGTTTGATAAAATATTCCCAAATTTTAAACTCGTTCATTTGACACCAAACCAATTGTTGCTGTGTGTAACCAATTTTTATGGAGTCGGCAAAATGTGGCAACACTTTATCTATGTAATACAGCACCTTGCCCGATTCTACCATTTTATCAATCAATTTATTTTTGCTGTTGTCTTCTGCAATTAAGGATTGCCCCCAAGCTTTCATGGCTGATGGAATGATATATTTTGGTGTACATTTTTTGATGATAAAATTGGGAAATTGCAACGAAACATAGTAAGGATATTGTTCGCCCAAAAACATATCGAGTCCAATTCCTAACATGCTATCGGCAGTGATGCAGCCATAACCAAATTCGCTGATGAACGTGTAAACCTTTGGTGTAGATGCTTTTGGAAAATAATATTGATGATATTGAAATGCTTGTTTCAACTCATTTTCATAAATACTAAAATCAGAAAATGATTTTTGCACGGTGTCATACAAACCTTTAATAGAATTATTTTGCGTAAAATCCTTCAACAATTTTTGTGGCTCTTCTAAATGTGCTTTGTCGCCACTTTGCAAAATTCGTTCGCAATATAATTTGAAAAATGAGGGATATTTTTTTTGCAAAGCAGCAAAATCGTTGGTAGAAAATATTTCTTTATCAAACCTTACAACATTTAAATTTACTGGCATTGTAGCCACTTTGCTATCAATATTTTTTTGCGAATTATTGCAATTGCACCCAACAAAAAAAAGCATTGCTAAAAAAGAGAAACGAAAAAGATTTTTGTGCATCATCAATTATTTTTTGAAAAAGTAAAGTTGAAAACAATTTTGCAAAACACGATAAAGATTTACATTTGTTGCTCAACAAAATCACAAATATTTTATGAAGCAAATCATTCTACTCATTTCTGCAATTTCCATATCAATGGCTTCAATGGCTCAGCAAACTGATAAATTGAAAGTTTTAGCTGGTGGCATTTTTAACATGAATTTGGGTAGCGCAAGTTCAACTACAAATTTTACTTCTGGTTCTTCCTCAAAATCACCAAGCTTGTCAACTTTCGACCTCTCTTTAACACCAGATGTGGGTGTGTTTTTATTTAAAAACTTTGCTTTAGGATTGCAAATGGAAGCAAAAAGTAGTTATGCAAAAGATACTGTTAAAACTTCCAATTCAAGTTTTAATGTAGGCCCATTTGTACGCTATTATTATAAAATCGGCAACATTGCACCATTTCTTCAATTAAGCTATGGCGTTGGTACTGTTTCGTCCTCTGGCACTAACTCTATTAAAGGAAGTGTGTTGGGTGTTGGTCCTGGTTTTGCATTTTTCTTCAATGATAGAATTGGTATTGAAGCCTTGTTGAACTATCAACATCTTTCGCAAACCACAGATATTAACGCAGGCGGACTTGCCAATAGAAAAAGCATTGGCAACAATCTTAAATTCAACATCGGCTTGCAAGTTTATTTGTAAAAAATAATTTCGACAAAAAACAAAAGCTGCGCCACTAACTTTGCGCAGCTTTTTTATTTATGAAAATCGCATTAGCACAATTAAATTATCACATCGGAAATTTTGAAAGCAACACAAAAAAAATTGTGGATGCAATTCATCAAGCAAAGCTGGAAGGCGCAGAAATAGTGCTGTTTAGCGAATTGGCAGTGTGTGGTTATCCGCCTCGAGATTTTTTAGAATTTGAAGATTTTATACAAAAATGTGAAAATGTTATTGATGAAATAAAACAACACACGGCAGGAATTGCCGTATTGGTGGGCTCTCCAAGTCGTAATCCAAAAATAGAAGGCAAAGATTTATTCAACTCGGCTTATTTTATTGCCGATGGCGAAGTGAAAAAAATCATTCACAAAACATTATTACCAACCTATGATGTGTTTGATGAAAACAGATATTTTGAACCCAATAAAACGTTTGAAATAGTTGAATACAAAGGCAAAAAGATTGCCGTAACGATTTGTGAAGACTTATGGAATCTGGGAAATAACAATCCGCTTTATACTATTTGCCCAATGGATGAATTGATGCAATTCAAGCCGGAAATGATTTTGAATTTATCAGCCTCTCCATTTGATTACGAGCATGCCGAAGACCGCAAACATGTGCTGAAAGCCAATGCCGAAGCGTATAAAATTCCGATTTATTATTGCAATCAGGTTGGTGCACAAACCGAAATTATTTTTGATGGCGGAAGCCTTGTGATTGATGAAAAAGGAAATGTGGTGGAAGAATTTCAATATTTCAATGAGCAAATATCAAATATCAATTTAGAAAAAATGGATTCATTGCAAATTGATATTTGTAAATTGAAAATTGAATTTATTCATGACGCTCTCATTCTAGGTATTCGGGATTATTTCCAGAAAATGAATTTTAAAAAAGCCATTTTAGGATTGAGTGGTGGCATTGATTCGGCTTTAGTGCTGTATTTGGCGGCACAGGCATTAGGAAAAGAAAATGTACATTCATTGTTATTGCCTTCGGAATATTCAACTTCACACAGCATTAGCGATGCCGAGCAATTGTGTAAAAACTTAGGAACGAGTTATGATATTGTTCCGATAAAAAATAATTACGAAGCTTTTTTACAAACGCTCAATCCTTACTTCAAAGAGTTACCTTTTAATGTTGCCGAAGAAAATTTACAAGCTCGAACTCGTGGGGTTTTGTTGATGGCTTTCAGCAATAAATTTGGATACATTCTTTTAAACACTACCAATAAAAGTGAAGCCGCAGTTGGCTACGGAACGCTGTATGGCGATATGTGTGGCGGCTTGGCGGTGTTAGGTGATGTGTATAAAACACAAGTGTTTGAATTGTGTAAATGGATAAATCGCAACGAAGAAATAATTCCTACAAACATTATCACAAAACCACCATCAGCAGAGCTGCGACCAAATCAAAAAGACAGCGATTCCTTACCTGAATATGATGTGCTTGATAAAATTTTATATCAGTACATTGAAAAACGACAAGGCCCGAAAGAATTGATTGCACAAGGTTTTGAAGCAGCATTAGTCAATCGTGTTTTGAAAATGGTGAATAGCAACGAATGGAAGCGCCATCAATCACCTCCAATTTTACGAGTTTCGCCAAAGGCATTTGGTGTGGGTAGAAGAATGCCAATTGTAGGAAAATATTTGAGTTAACATTAAATCAAATGTCAACTTTTTTCGTTTATTTTTATCGCTTCAAAATTCTATTTCTATGAAGAAAATTATCCTTCTAATTTTTTCGTGCAGCACCTTTTTTGCTTTTGCAGAAAAAAATAAGACAACCACAAACCAACGTCCAAAGCTGGTTGTAGGCATTGTTGTTGACCAAATGCGCTACGATTATTTGTATCGCTATTACAAAAAATTTGGCAATGGCGGTTTCAAACGATTGATGAACGAAGGAGTGAATTGTGTGAATACGCATTATAACTACATGCCCACCTACACAGGTCCGGGTCATGCCAGCATTTACACAGGTGCAACGCCAGCTGTGCATGGCATTGTAGGCAATAATTGGTGGAGCAAAATCAATAATGCACCGATGTATTGTGCGGATGATAGCACTGTGCAAACTGTTGGTGCTGCTGATAAAAATGGAAAAATGTCACCAAGAAATTTATTGACAACAACTATCACTGATGAGGTAAAATTGTTTAGCAATTTTCAATCGAAAGTAATTGGTATTGCGTTGAAAGACCGTGGTGCAATTTTGCCAGCAGGACATAGCGCTGATGC
>CAIQHW010000028.1 GCA_903871715.1 uncultured bacterium | reverse complement strand
CCATTTTCAATCACTTTTGTTGTCTTATTAATGAATCCATTTTCTACCAATTTTTCAATTTCAAAAATTACATTTTCACGTTCAATTTTTTGAAATGATTTCATTTTTTGTAAAACAACTTTCACGTTCATAAAATCAATCACTAAGCTGCCACCTACTTTCACAGCGGCTTGCATGGCTTTAAATTGTTTTTCATCATCGCTCGGTTTTTCAAAATATCCCATACTGGTAAAAAAACTAAACACCACATCAAAATAATTTACCCGAAAAATATGGCGCATATCGTGTTCATAAAAATGTAAATTCTCGGTTTCATTTTTTTGCGCTTCAGCAATGCTGTTTGGCGATAAATCAATGCCGCAAACATCAAATCCCTTTTCGGCTAAATATTTAGCATGACGACCTTTACCACAAGCTAAATCCAACATTTTACTTTGTGGTTTTGGTTGCAAATAAGCTATCAAATTATCAATGAAATTTTGCGCTTCGGCATCATTTCTATTATTGTAAAGCAAGTGATAATATTTGCTATTGAACCATGTTTCGAACCACGACATTTGTTTCTAAGTTTTAAATTTTACGAAGAAAAATTTTTGTTTCGCCATTGCATCACTGGGCGTTCAATGCATTGATACAAAAGGATTGCAAGCCCGATGGTGATAAGCCAATACGCAAAGTAAACAGGAATTGTTAAATAAACCCAACTTACATTTTCGAGATGAAATTTGCGCAACAATTCGATGATGACCACATCTTGAACAATTGTTTTGTTGAGCAAATAAACCGAGTAAGAAATAATGCTGACGATGGTAATGGCTTTTGTAAAAATATTTTTTTGAAACGAAATTTTCCATTCAGAGAAAAATGGCAGACACAAAAAAATGGCAAATGGTTCGATGCTAAAAAGTAACACGGAAAAAAAGTAAGGGAGATGAACTTTAAATGTGCTAACAGAAAAATTAAACAATAAAACAAAACAACCGATGAACAGGAAAAAAAATTTTTTCTTTTTACAAAAATCGTGAAACCCTTTCTGTAAAAGGGATGCGAGCACACCAATCATAATAGAATCTAAACGAAACAAAACTATATTTCGGTAATCAAGTGCACGAAATTTTTTCGTTTCGTCAAAAAAGAAAAAATAATTGCGTAGCAAAAATGGGATGAGAATAAATGTAAAAATGGAAACGAGCAATGCATTTTTTTTGTTTTTAAACCCGAAAAGAAATGAAAAAGTGAGCATCGGAAATAGAACATAAAACCATTCTTCTACACTCAAACTCCAGCCTTCTTTAAAATATTCAGGTGGTGTCGAAAAAAAATTTTGGACGAAGAAAAATGTTTTAAAAGAGAACTGATGTAAATCTTTTTCAGCCATCAAAACATAGAACAACAAAAGAAAGTACACCACATAAAAAGTAGGCAAAGTGCGTAGCAAACGACGTATCCAGAATTTTAGAAGTGTCTGAAGAGAAAAATTTTGAGCCGAAAATTGTGTAATAAAAATGTTGCCTATTAAAAAACCACTGAGCACAAAAAACAAAGTTACACCATCAAAAAAATTAACTGGTAAGTAAAACCAGAATTGGTACTTGTGATTGATGTATGTGGTAGAATGGTCATAAACTACCCACAAAATGGCTATGGCTCTTAAAAAATCGAGTCCAAAAATTCGGCTGCTATTTGGTGTGGGTAACAAATTCATTTGCTAAAATTATTTGTTAGCGGCTTCATAACCTTCATCAATCAAGAGATTGAGCCCATCTGCAGCTTGTGTGGCCAAAAAATCACAGCGTTCATTTTCTTCGTGATTGTTGTGTCCTTTAATCCATTTGAATTTTACTTGATACTTGGAATATGCTTGCATAAAGCGTTTCCATAGGTCAGGGTTTTTTACATCTTTATAATCTTTTTTCACCCAGCCATAAATCCATTTTTTCTCTACAGAATCAACTACATATTTCGAATCGCTGGTTACTAGCACATCTGCACTCTCAATTTTAATAGCTTCCAATGCTACAATCACTGCCAACAACTCCATGCGATTGTTGGTTGTTTTGCGAAATCCTTGCGACAATTCTTTTAAATGTTTGCCGCTTTTTAAGATGGCTCCATATCCACCAGGACCAGGGTTTCCACGGCTGCTACCATCGGTATAAATGTAAATCATACTAAAAAATATTTGGCAAAGAAAACAGAGTTCTTTGAAATAGCGACACCTAATTTGAAAAGAATAAATCTTAACATCAACTTCATCTAGATTTCATTTTCATTTCACCAAAAATAAATTACGTTTGTGCTTGATGAAAAAAATCTTTACTCTTCTGTTTTTAGTTTCTGCTTTTTTTGTTGCAAATGCACAAAACAAGATTGCTACTGTGTTTGGAACAATATTAGATGCCAAAAACAATCAGCCACTATTCCCTGCCAAAGTATATTTAAGTGGTACTATGTATGGCGCACAAACTGATTTGAACGGAAAATATAAAATCGAAAATATTCCTGCTGGTGAATACACCATCGAATGTAGCAGTGTTGGCTATGAGCGACAAATTTTTACTGGAGTCAAATTAATGGCTGGTGATAACAAACAAATCGATGCTTCATTAAGTAGTTTGGCAATCACTGGTAAAGAGATAAAAATCATTGGTGATAAGCCTTTGCAGGAATATGACAATGGCAAAACACAAAAAAATATTGGTAAAGATGTCATTGAATCTTCGCCCGTAAAAAACATTCAAAACATTTTAAACAGTCAAACGGGTATCATTCAAAACAGCGAAGGCATTCACATTCGTGGTGGGCGAACTTACGAAACTGGTTTTTATATTGATGGCGCATCAGCCACCGACCCATTGGCTGGAACTGGTTTTGGTATTGACTTGGGAACGAATGCCATGGAAAATGTAGAAATTACCACAGGTGGAATTGGGGTAGAATATGGTGATGCCACCGCAGGCATTGTGAATGCTGAAACCCGAACTGGGAAAGATAAACTGGAAGTAAATTTTACACATAAGCAAGATAACATCGGGCTGAACCACAAGTGGAATGGCTATTTGAGCCAAAGTATCAATGAATTAAATCTAGGCGGCTCCATAAAATTGCCGAAGGTGAAAAATAAATTAAGAGTGTTTACCACTTTCAAAAGTATTTTGACGGATGATTATTATCGCACACCTGCTGACCAAGTTACCAGTTCGTTGTATCCACAAAATTATATTTCGCCACGGCAGAACAATAACTGGGCAGCCAGTTTGAAGCTCAATTACGATTTTTCGCCCAAGAAAAAATTGTCGTTTAGTTATGTGAAATCACTCGCTGTAAATCAGGATGTAAACATGTTGCGAATCACAGGCAATGATGTGCAATTTGCACCAGGTTATCAATACGCATTCGCTCAAGCTCCTGATAATGCTAACACTTACACTCATGATACGAATTTAGAAAACCTCACTTGGTTTCAATTATTGAGCAAACAATTTAGTTACAAACTTTCTTTTTCAAGGTTGTTTGTGCATTTGCGAACCGATGCTAACGGTCGCACTTGGCGTCCTGAAGAGGTGAATCAGGAATTATCGCCAAATAGCATAATTACTTTTCCAACCAAAACATTTAACCCCAATGACTCGATAGTGTTTACCAATGCGGCTTCTGGGTTTTATAACAATGGCGGCATTGCTACTTTATGGCACGACCATTATGATGAAGAATATACTTTGAAAGGCACAGCCAATTGGTTTTCGAGAAATGATTTACACAAAATCACTTTTGGTTTTGAACACAAACAACAAAACATGCAATGGATTGATATCACCAGCCCGTGGATTGGTGCGCCTTTGGTGTTGGGCAATGGGCAGGTTTCGCAATCGTATCGTTTGGGCGACATCAGCGATGTATGGCATGTGTATCCTGCGAAAGGTGCGTTGTTTGGAAATGAGCATTTTAAATATTTAGGTTTGATTGCCGATGCTGGAATACGTTATGAATACTGGTTGCCAGGTAAATTTGTAGATGATGCAATTAAGAATTCTGAATCACCTATTCGTGATGAAATCAGAGCCAGTTATTTGCAACATTCTGTCGATTTTTTTGGCAGAAGAATGAAGATGCGATTGTTGCCAAAAATTGCAGCATCATTCCCTATCAAAGAAAACCAAGTGATGTATTTTAATTATGGCCACACGATGGTGATGCCGCATCCAAGCTATATGTATCAAGGCTTAGACCCTTATTATGCCGACAAAAGCACTTTGGCAAATTTGGGAAATCCCGACATTAATCCCGAAGTGGACATTAGTTATGAATTGGGTTTAAAATCGCAAATCACTAGCAATGATGCACTAAACGTAGCTGCATTTTGGAAAGACAAATACGATTTCATTACCACACTTTCTATTCCTGTACCTGATGTTACGGGCAGAGATGTATATCGCACCATACATGTAAATAGCGATTATGCAAGAATTCGTGGCGCAGAGGTTGCTTATATTAAGCGCATTAAAAAATGGTTTGAAGGGCAGGTAAGTGTTTCGTACACAGTTGCAACTGGTCAATCGAGTTCTTCGAGTGATGCGGTGCAAGAAATCATCAACAATGGCAACCGACAAGCGGTGAAAGAAACGCCGTTGGCTTGGGATGCACCTTGGGATATTAAATGGTATGCGCTGTTTAAAAAAGATAGTAAGCAAGGATTTTTTCGTAAAAAATATTTGAACAAAATGTCAGCTTATTTGCAAATGATTTACCGCAGTGGATTGCGCTATACACCTTATGTATTCAGTGGTTTAGAGCCTAAAACTGGCAGACCGATTTGGACAGTGAACAGCGACCCAAATGCAAAATTCAGTGGCGAAGGTCCGGCATCATTCACCACCAATATCACTTTCAAAAAATGGTGGACGATTAAGAAATTTCAAGTGGCATTCACTGTTGAAATCACTAATTTATTCAACAATAAAAATGTGTTGATTGTGAACCCCGTTACTGGCAGAGCTTATCAATATGGTGATGCAGTGCCTACGGAATGGAAAGACCCCGTTTATAATGACCCAAGAGATTATCGCTCTTCTCTTTTGTCACAAGGGCAAAATCCTTCAAGGTATAATGAACCAAGGCATTTGCTGCTTGGATTTAATGTGAAATTTTGATTCAAAAGATTTTGTTTACCCAACTTTCTTTTAACAACTCTTCCACCATTTTTTTTGAACCACAATAAATAGGTGTTCGCTCGTGAAAATCTTTTGGTTCTATTTCTAAAATTCGTTGAATACCATTTGTAGCAAACCCTCCAGCCTGTTCAATAATAAATGAAATGGGATTGCATTCATACAACAATCGCAATTTTCCTTTTGGCGAACCCACAGTTGGCGGATATAAAAAAATGCCGCCTTTTAACAAAGTGCGATGAATATCGGCTACCAT
>CAIQHW010000027.1 GCA_903871715.1 uncultured bacterium | reverse complement strand
GGCACAAATTCACCAAGCTATACGACTAGTACATTAAATAATCTTGACACAGTGAAATGTATCATGACGAGCAGCTATGGCTGCCTGAGCAAGCCATCGTCAACCAGTAATCAATTTGTGGTGACGATTAACCCAAAAGTAACGCCAAGCGTTAGTTTGGCTGCACCATCGGTGAATAATATTTGTGCAGGCACACCCGTAACCTTTACTGCTACACCCACCAATGGCGGCACTAATCCAGCCTATCAATGGTTTGTAAATGGGGTAAATTCGGGTTTTCATGGCGCTTCTTATACACGACCGATATTTACTAATCAAAGCATAGTAAAAGTGGTGATGACGGCTAATTTATATTGTAAAACAGCACCCAATGTTAGTAGTAATGAAGATACTATTTCCTTGGGTTGCAATTTGCGATTAAAAGCAGCTGGTGATAATGGCTACAACACTTCTGTTGGTTCTGCTACTGATAATTTAACTACCATCACAGGTTTTGAATTATATCCAAATCCTGCTTATGATAACGTGGCTATCCGTTATCAATTGCCTGAAAATAATGTGGATGTGGCAACTATCAGCATCATAGATATTGCAGGCAAAACAGTGCAAATGCAAACCATCGAACATCCTGAAACGATTGGGGTGGCGCATTTTGATGTAAACCAATTGCAAGCAGGTATTTATTTAGTGAATGTTAAAACCACAGTCTATACCGAAACCAAACGATTGGTGATAAATAGGTAAGATTTTGTTGAGTGTTTAGCAATCTATCAAAAGTAAAACGGCGATATGGGCAACCATTTCGCCGTTTTACTTTTATGTTAAAAGAGCCTTTTGCAAAACAATAGGCTAATGGTTTTAAAATAAATTTTGCCCATTCGTTTTAATCCTTAAATTTGTATTTCATTTCTGGTTGTGAAAAATGAATTACACAGCCAAACCCCTGCTGGGGCAAGTGTGAGGCGGTGGCAAAGCGTATAGCCCACTTGTGCGCAAATAAAATGCTAACACGGCACAAGTTTCCCACCGCACAAATCAGTGCTGCAAACTTTCGCCAGCAGTGGCGATAAACTTATAATGCAATTGAAATAAAAATAGAAGTAACCGAAGCAGAAGCTGATGAATTAGCTAAAATGGCTTATGTGGCAAAATATGTAATGGATATTAGTGTTGAATGTACCACAGGCTATTATTATCCCAATACACCCTTATTTAACAAGGCATTACGCCAATTTAATAAAGCGTTGGTGCTGGCTATGCCAAAATCGAAATATGTGCAAGCCAATGAAAGAACTAAAGAGGTATTTACACATACTTTTGAAAATGAGTTTGAAACTTGTATGTTCAACGAACAAATTTGTGATTCTCGTAGAGGCTATCCGTTTGTAGAAAGCAACCACCCAACACCATCATTTTGCTGCGTATCTGCTACTGGTTTTTCTGTAAAAAAATAGATTTTGTGAAAACATTTTACAATCTTTGAGTGTTATTTTCAAAATATTAAATCATGAAGTTCTTATTCCACATTTTAATTCTTTCAACAAGTATTTTCTTTACCAACTATTTTACAACGATGGCTCAAAACAAAACAACTATTCAAGGCGAAGAAATATCCTACACCGCAAATGGTTTGATGATGAGGGGATATGTAGCTTACGATAAAGCTATAGCAGGTAAACGACCAGCCATTATAGTAGTGCCCGAATGGTGGGGGTGCAATGCATATACTCATCTAAGAGCTCGTATGTTAGCCGAGTTGGGCTACATTGCTATTGCAGTTGATATGTATGGGGATGGAAAAATTGCCAACAATCCAACCGAAGCTCAAGAATTTGCAACACCATTTTATAAAGATGCACAACTAGCAAAAAGTAGAATTGAAGCTGCAGTAAATAAACTGAAAGAATATCCCGAAACTGATGCCTCTAAAATGGCTGCCATTGGCT
>CAIQHW010000026.1 GCA_903871715.1 uncultured bacterium | reverse complement strand
TCAGTTTTAGTAGCCGCCAAAGGTGCTATGCCTATGAGGGCAGCATCTAAAGCATGCACAGCAGCAATGCGTTCTGTTTGTCCGCCTTGTAAAAATGGGGTATGACCTTTGGGCAACAATGCCGTATAACCCGGTGTGCCTTTAGCATAAGTGCCTTGAATTTGAGCATCCCAAGCATTTATTTTAGCGGTTAAGCCATCCAACAAAGCCGTTAAGGATTGCGTATTGCCTTTTTGAGTGCCGCCCTGCGTCAGCCAAGCATTGTAAGCCGCCACATAAGCCAAATGGATGGGGTGATAATAATTGTACAGCACCAAAATCGCCGCATCGGCTTTGGCAGCAAAAAGGGCTGCATCTAAATGGGTGCTCAAAGTTACGGCTGCTTTGTAATTGCCACGAGTGGCTACCTCGAAAGTGTTGATGATAAAATGCCAAATTTTTGTGTTCATGATTGTTTGTTTTTTTAAGTGAATGAAAATTATTGCTGTTTTAAACTAATTTTTGTGTTCATTTTTTTAAAACCCTGTCATAGTTATTTAACTAAACTATCGCTAAATCATTACGCACCTAATTCCCTGCTGACTATTGTATCCGTAAACCATTACGGGCTCGATTCCTTGCTGACTATTGTATCCGTAAACTATTACAGGCTCGATTCCCTGCTGACTATTATATCCGTAAAACATTACGGACTCGATTCCCTGCTGACTATTATATCCGTAAACTATTACGGGCTCGATTCCCTGCTGACTATTGCATCCGTAAACTATTACGGGTTCGATTCCTTGCTGACTATCGCATCATTTGGTTTTTTTATATTCCATTGGCTCATCCCCTCATCATCTCATTGGCTAATTTCTTCATTTCCTCATCCGCTCATCTACTCATTTGTATTTGTCTTTTCATTTCCTCATCTACTCATCCGCTCATTTTCTAATTGTGCATAGCATTGCGAAATTGAGCCATTGAGTAATTGCGCCATTTGCCTTTACTGCACCACCACCTGCTTATGCACTGTTTCGTTATCGGTTTTTATTTCGAGTAGGTAAATGCCTGCGGCTAAATTGTTTCTATTAATGGTGTATTGATGCTGCCCTGCCTCTATGCTTTGGGCTGGTAATATTTGCTGCACCGTTTGCCCCATTATATTTACCAGCGTTATTTGTGCTGTGGTGGCTTTGGCTAATTGTATTTGTAGGGTGGAAGTAGAGGTGAAGGGGTTGGGGAAAACGGAATATTGATTACCACTGGCATTGGAAGTATTGTATAGTGCCGTTAATTGTGCTGAATCGTATTGTGGTGCTTGTGGTATTACTAAAGAAAGCCTATTGTTTTTTGTTCTTAAATTTGTTGCACTGCATTGTTTTATTTCAGCTTGAAAAGCACAGCCATTGGTTTTGAAACCATCGCCCAAATGAATTTGATTACCAGCTAAAAACACTACTGGTTGTGAGCTTCCCGAGCAATTAATAGAAACATTTTGTGCAGTAATATCATTGATAGCTTGATAAGTAATCGTAGGTGTGGTTAGCGTTTGATTTTGTAAAACAATATTATTTTGTTCCAATGGTCCCCCATCGTGTAATCTTCTTAAAAACCAATAAAACAATGCCGCAGTAGAACGAATAGCAAAAGGAAAAGTGTTGTTGCTGATTTCGTAAACATCAATTGTTGATGGACGATTACCACCATGAATCCTTTTCATATTTGCATACATATTGTTCACTTCATTTACAATAAACGCTGATACATTACCTTGATTTGCTAAATTATCATTTCCGTCACCTGCCCCAAGAAGAAGTCCCCCTGTTGTATTTGGTGGAGATAAATTGCTTGAATTAGAACCATTATTAAAAAAGTCGGCAAATTGGTTTGTTCCCCAAAATAGTGACCTCATGGCATCTTCATCATTAGTGCATCCTAACTCAAAAATATTATCATAAACTGGAAACACTGTTGGAAGATAATTTGGACCACTCCAATATTGCGCAGGAAAATAAATATTCATGTGGTTACAATCGTCAGTACAAGGACTACCACTGTTGAATGCTGGTGTTTCAACACCACCAATCAAACAAGTATTGCCACCCATGTATAATTCAAAATCTTCTGGAAAATCTGCTTTACATGGGTGCATAATTCCGTGTGTATGAGCTGGCACAACACTCATATCGCCAAGTAAATGTGCAATGCGTCCCAATATCGTATAACCCATACTTTGAGCTAAACCAAGATTAATAAAAGTATCTTTAGGTGTAGTAAATGGATAAAAAGTTGGTGATAAACCTCCCATGCCTCCAGACACCCATTGCC
>CAIQHW010000025.1 GCA_903871715.1 uncultured bacterium | reverse complement strand
TGCATGATATTCATGAACAACAAAACCAAAACAGATCAAACACCAATACCACAGCGTCTTCCAGCACTACTAAAAGAAAAATAAACGACGACGAATATATTGATTACGAAGAAGTAAAGTAAAAAATTAGCGGTCGTTTTTTTGATACAACTCAATCCCCACTCGTTGTATGTGTTCTATCAAAGCTGGCTCTGCTACTGTGTTGTAATTCAGTAAATCAAAATCAACAGGTAGGTTTATTTTTTCTAAATCTGCTTTTAAAGAAATTATTTCTTGCAATCCTACATTTTTTCCAATCGCCGCCAAATCAATGTCAGAGCCTTGTTTGAAGTTTCCTTTTGCTCTCGAGCCAAATAAAATTACTTTTTCAATTGCCTTATTTTCAGCAAAATATTGTTGCATTTTTTCCAGCACATCATCGCTTAATCCGTAAGGCATTGGCTAAAATTATTTTTGTTGAGCATTCAATTCTTCATCCAATTTGCTTTGCAATTGATTGAACAAATGAATGTATTGGTCTTTAATTTTTTCTGAAACATTATCGCTGATAGTTTCGTCGTAGGTGTGTACGGTTAATTTTCGCACCTCAATCATATCCATCCAAATTTGCCCATCGTGCGTTAAACCGCGTTGAAACGCCATTCTAAAAGCATCTTTGCTACCCTGAATGCCGCTTTCACCTTGGTCTTCATAAAAATCTTTTATCGTGTTCCAAGCCAATTCATAAGTAAATTCAAATCGTTGAATCATGCCTTCCACTTCCAAATCTTTCATAGCATCGCCTTGCTCCAACAATTCATTTACAGCATCTTGCAATTTTGCTAATGCTTTTTTATAATTATTAAATCGCTGAATCCAACGAATATCTTTCATGATTTTATTTTTGAAATAATCTTCAAATTAGCTACCAGTTTACTTTTTTAACAACCCTTTCACTCTCATCATCGGTCGTGCAATTTCTTCATCACCAGATTTTATTTGATTGGCTTTATCTAAATAAGTCAATGCTTTTTCCAATAATTCATTTCGCTTTTTAATCAACACATCATACTCGGCTTGTTTTTCGGCAGGTGTATCGTTTGCTTGTTTGTTCACTTTTACACCTTGATTGTAAATGTTTAAACCAATTGATTTCAACACTTCAAAATTGTTAGGATTCAAGCCCAAAGCCTTGTTGTACTCATCTTCAGCTTCTTTGTCTTTGCCTTGATGTTCCATCAAACCACCTTTTACTACATACAACATTTCATTGTTGGGCGCAATTTTTATGGCATCATTTATTTTATCCGCAGCTTTATCAAACTTGCCCGAAGCCGAATAAATATTGATGAAGGCATAAATAATATTGATGTCGTTTGGAAATGCTTTGTAGCCTGCATCCAGCGTAGAAATGGCTTTGGTAGTGTCTTTCGCTTTGCAATATTTATAAGCCAAAGTTGCAAACGCATCTTTATAATTCATGGCTGTTAGCTGCGAATAATATTGCACCGATTCAGTTTCTTTTCCAGCCTTATCAGCCAGCAAAGCCGCATTGTACGTGGCATTGGTGTCAATAGGCATAGCAGGCACATACTTTTTAATTGCGTCATAAATATTCATTCTGGTTTTGAAATTTTCATACGCATTGCTAAAAACTTTTCTGCTGTATTGCGCCATGGCACTATCAGCAAAGGTTTGCATGATTTGTGGCATTCGTGCTTTTATTACTTCATCGGCATAATCATGCTTTGGGTCAATATCCAAACTTTTTTTGTAAGCTTCAAAAGCAGTGTTTAAAGCATTGGGTGCATTCAATTCTTTGTCTTTATTTTTCTCATGAATTTCTTGATAAATTAATCCTTTGTAGTACCAAGTTTTCCATAAACCGATGGACGATTCATCAGCCGAAGCCTCATCAATAGCGGCTTTAGCTTTGTCATACTCTTCATACTTTAAATAGTTCCAAGCGCTATTCACTTTTGCTTTTTGTGCAAAAGCAGTGTTCAATAAAATTACAAACGAGCAAAAAAGAAAAACTTTTTTCATGATAAAATGTGAGATGTTAATTACAAAATTTAAGAGCGCTAATTTCCAATTTTAGTGCCAAACATGCAAACAACTTGTAAGAATGTTTTTGAAATAGAAATAAACTTTCGAGTTGTTCAAAAAAATAAAACTCTTTTTTCGTTCGATTTTATTTCTGTTTATCTTTGTCAAAATTCCACAACACTAAATCCTAATCCAATGTCAGTTTTTCGTTTCCGAGTTTTTTTAGAACAAGAAGATACTATTTATCGCGATGTGGAAATCAAGCCCAGTCAAACCTTTGCCGATTTTCACAACATAATTATGAGTGCATTTTCATTTGATGGAAAGCACGAAGCATCATTTTATCGCAGCAATGATAATTGGATTCAAGGCGAAGAAATTGCGCTAAAGAAAAAAGTGAATGCGCAAAAAATGGATAAAGTTTTGTTGGCAAATTTTATTGACGACCCACACATCAAATTGGTGTATGTATATGATTATGATGCCGAGTGGTTATTTTTAGTAGAGTTAATGGGTGTGGAAGAAGAATTGAAAAAAACAACTTATCCTCGAATTACAAAAACTGAAGGCATTTCGCCAAAGCAATATGGCGCACAACCTATTGTAGGTGGCGATGATTCAGAGTTTGAAGCCATTGAAGTGTTTGAAGAACACGAAGCCAACGACATGGGCGAATTGGATGAAGAAGGCGAAAGCAGCGAAGAAACTGATGAAGCCGAAATGGATGAAGAAGGCAACGAACCCGAAAATGAAAGCGATGAATTTTAATGATTCGCCAACATGGTGATGCCTCAAAAGCCTTTACTCATAGTTGTTGCAGGACCTACTGCCAGTGGTAAAACAAATGTAGCTATTCAATTAGCAAAACATTTTTCTGCTGAAATCTTATCGGCAGATAGCCGACAGATTTATAAAGAGTTGAGCATTGGCACCGCCAAACCCACTGTCGCTGAGCTTTCGCAAGCGCATCATTTTTTTATCAACCACATTTCCATTCATCAAAGTTATGATGTAGGAAAATATCGCCAAGAAGTGATGTTTGTTTTAGAGCGCACTTTTAAGTTTAAAAATATCGCTGTAATGGTTGGTGGTACTGGGTTATACATCCGTGCGGTGTGCAATGGCTTGGATGAATTTCCACCAATTGAAAAAAGTGTAAGCGATTTTGTTCGACAAAACTTTGAACAACATGGCATAGCATGGTTGCAAACCGAATTAAAAAAATTGGACAAAAGATATTTCGAGCAAGTGGATGTAAACAATCCTATGCGCTTGATTCGAGCCTTGGAAGTGTGTTTGAGTAGTGAAAAACCTTTTTCATCTTTTCATCAACAACCCAAAAACGAGCTGCCATTTGATGTGATAAAAATTGGGTTGCAATTGCCAAGAGCCGAATTGTATGAACGGATTAACGAACGAGTGTTGCAAATGATGCAACATGGTTTAGAAGAGGAAGCTAGAAAATATTTTCACAACCGAGCCTTGCAAGCCTTACAAACAGTAGGTTATACCGAAATGTTTGATTTCTTTGATGGAAAAATAACGAAAGAAACTGCGATAAAATTAATTCAACAAAATACACGCCATTATGCTAAGCGGCAAATGACTTGGTTGAATAAAGAACCCGATTTGCTTGGGATGGATGCACACAATGTGGCAGCCATTATTCAATTTATTGAAACTAAAATCAAAAACTAACGATGCCGATTTATTTTGACCAACTTGGCGAAAGTATTGATTTGAAGCATGTTCCAAAGCGAATAGTTTCTTTAGTGCCATCACAAACCGAATTGCTTTTCGATTTAGGGTTGGAAAATAAAATAGTAGGGCGAACCAAATTTTGCATTCATCCCACATCAAAAATTGAACAGATAAAAAGAGTAGGGGGGACAAAAAATTTAAACATCGAAGTCATTAAAAGTTTGGTGCCCGATTTAATTATTGCCAATAAAGAAGAAAATGTGTTGGAGCAAATAAAAGAACTGAAATCTTTTTGCCCAGTTTACACCAGCGACATCAAAAATGTGGAGGAGGCTTTTGACATGATGCGATGCATTGGTGCGATAATAAATGTTGAGCAGCAAGCTGAAAGCCTTATTCAATCAATCATTCAAAGCTTTTCAAGATTGAATGATTTTGAAAAAATAAAAGTGGTTTATTTGATTTGGCAAAACCCAATGATGACTGTGGGTGGTGATACTTTTATCAATCAGTTGCTCGAAAAAGCAGGCATGGAAAATGTTTTTGGCGATAAAAATCGTTACCCAAAAATTTCGGTGGAAGAAATTAAAGTCTCAAATGCTGATTATATCTTGCTTTCGAGCGAACCATTTCCTTTTCAAGAAAAACATTTGAAGGAGATTGAAAAATTATTTCCTACCCAAAAAATAATCTTGGTAGATGGCGAAATGTTTAGCTGGTATGGTTCGCGAATGAAATTTGCAGCCAACTATTTTTTGCAATTGCGCCATTCGATGTAAAAATATTCTACAATTTTTCTTTTTCATGTGCATCGAAAAACAAATTGTAGCAACTTTGTGTTTTGAAAATTATGAACAAAATCACCTTTCATTTCGAGGAAAAAAACAAAGATTCTATCACCATAGATTGCCCAAAAGGCGAAACTATTTTAGAGCTTTCGTTGCAACACAACCTTGGCTTGCACCACAACTGTGGCGGTGTTTGCGCTTGCAGCACTTGCCATATTTATGTGCAACAAGGCATGGAAAATTTAGAAGAATTATCGGATAAAGAAGAAGATTTTATAGATAGAGCCATCAGCCCAAAACTTAATAGCCGCTTGGCTTGCCAATGTTTATTGTTGAAAGATAATGCCACGGTGGAAGTGATTATTCCTAACCAATCGGTATTGCTGGGCGACTAAATTGTTTTGCTTTTTATTACCAATTGTCAATTCACCTACATCGTTTTGAAGTGTATTTTTGGAGAGCATTTTAAATGGTACACCATGAAAAAAATATTTTTTCTGCTCGTTTGTTTCTTCAGTTTTTACTTTGCTTTTGCGCAAGAATATGAGAAGCCAATTTTTGAAGCCGACTCATTGAAAGAGGCAGATTCGCTGCCTAATTTCACTTTTTATACCGTGAAAGATAGTTTGCCTTTTACACCCAATCAATTAAAAAAAGGCTTGCCGGTGTTGTTTATTTCTTTCAATACCGATTGCGACCATTGCCAAAATGAAATGGAATTGCTGAAAGAGTTTATAGATGATTTTAAAGGCGTTCAAATTATCATGGTATCGCGTCAACCTAAAGAGGAGGTGATGAAATTTTACACCAATCGAAAAATAAAAGAGTATCCTATCATCATGCTAATTGACCCGATCAATCAACTGCACAGCTTGTTCGATTTTA
>CAIQHW010000024.1 GCA_903871715.1 uncultured bacterium | reverse complement strand
GGAAATTTATGCGATTAAAAAATAAACGAGTGAGGAATTATTTCTTCATTTTTTCCATCCACAACAACAAACAAGGCAGCAAAGTAAGATTGGTAATCATGGATAAAATTAAAGTAAGAGAAGTAAGCAAACCCAACGCTACTATTCCTCCGAAGCCGCTCATGCAAAAAATGAAAAAGCCTGCAAATAAAATTAAACTGGTGTAAATAATGCTGACTCCTGTTTCGTGAATGGTGTGTTTTACAGTGGTGGAAATGTGGTTTTGATAATGCGGCAATTCCTGTTTGTAATTGACCAAAAACCGAATGGTAACATCAATGGCAATGCCGAGTGAAATGCTGAAAACCAATACTGTGGATGGTTTCAGCGGAATATTTATCCAACCCATCACACCAGCGGTGATGATGAGTGGTAAAATATTTGGCAATAATGAAATCAATAAAATGCGCCAACTCCGCATCAGCCAAAGCATACAAAGCACTATGCTAAAAAACGCCAACAGCAAACTATCACGAAGCGAACTGACAATAAATTTTGTGCCTTCTAAAAAAACAACGCTGGTACCAGTAAATGTAACATGATATTTTGAAGTGTCGAAAATAGCATCCACCTTAGGTTTCAGGCTATCTACAATTTGTGGCAATAGTTGATTTCCTACATCCATCATGCTCACACTCACTCTTGTAATTTGTTTGCTGCTGTCAATAAATGAACTGAGCAATGTGTTCATTTGATTGTTTTTTTGTCCTTTATTTTTTAGCAAGGCGCCATACACAAATGCTTGTTCCAAATCATCGGCAGGAATGTGAAATTGATTTGGGTCGCCGTTGTAATAGGCTTGGGTGGCGAATTTGACGCCTTGTGCCAAACTTAATGGTTTTGAAAATTCAGGAAATTGTGCCAACACTTTTTCCAACTCATCAATTTTTTTAAAAGTTTTTGGCGATGATGCTTGCTTTTTCTTTTTGCAATCAATCATAATTTCGAAAGGCATGATGCCTTTAAATTCTTTTTCAAAAAATTTTAAATCGGTATAAAGCACGTCTTTTTTGGGCAAATCATCTACAATAAAACTTAACGAATGAAGCCGTGCAATGCCTATCAATCCTGCTATTCCGAAGATCATCGAAATTGCATAAACCCATTTTCGATGATGAAAAACCCACACTTCAATTTTATCTAAAAACAAAGTGAGCCATTTGTTTTGTAAATAATCTGTGTGCTTTTCATGTGGTTCGGGCAAATAACTAAACACACATGGAATGAAGATGAGTGACACAACAAAAATCAACATAATGTTGATGCCAGCCACCATTCCAAATTCAAAAAGGATGGCACTTTTTGTAAACACAAAAACGCCGAAACCTATAGCACCAGTGAGATTGGTGAATAATGTAACCACTCCCATTTTGCTAATCACATCATGCAAAGCCAACATTTTATTTTTTGATTTTGCAAATTCGATGTGATATTTATTGATGAGATAAACACAATTTGGAATGCCAATAACCACAATTAAAGTGGGTGCTAATGCGGTGAGCAAAGTGATTTTATAACCCAACAAAACAATGGTTGCTAATGAAAAAATTACGCCGATTAAAACCGTAATTAACGAAAAAAACATGGCATAAAATGAGCGAAAGAAAACTATTAAAATCAATGTGGTTAAAATCAATGAAACTATTGTAAACAGGGTGCTTTCGGCTGATATTTTTTTTGCGATTAAGGTTCGCAATAAGGGCAATCCGCTTAAATGTGGTTCCACTTTTTCGGCATTGGCAAAGGCAATAATTTTTGTTTGAATATTGTTCACCAAAGCAATTCGTAACGGTGTGTTCATCACATTTTTATCTAACCGAATTGCCATTAAAATAGCATGGCTGCTATCATTAAACAATAAACCTTTGTAAAATGGTAGCGAATTAAAAATTGCCCAACAACTGTCCAACTGGCTCTGGGAGCTAACTTGCGTAGGAAATATTTTTTGCGTAATAAATTTTTGTGAAGCCGTATCGCGAATAACATTTAAAGCTCGGCTGAAAGAAAGTACATCTTCTACTTTGTTAATTTTCTTTATCGAGTCGCACAATTTTTGAAAATCGTTGAAAAAATTTTGTTTAAAAATGGCATCCGTTTTAAACCCAACCACCAACACGTTTCCATCTTCGCCAAACTTTTTTTTGAAATCCATGTAGGCAATATATTTTGGATTATCGGTTGGGATGCTTTTGTTAAACTCGTTTGTAATTTTTACTTGAGCAGCGAAAAAAAACATCAACAGTGTGGTTGCGGCTAATGCAATTAAAAGTAGTAAACGATTTTTTAAAATAAAATTGGCAATACTATTCCAAATCATTCGATAAATTTTTGGCTAAGATAAAGCGATAAAATGAAGTGGAAATAAAAGAAAATGGGATTTATGCCGCCGCCATTTTTTCTTTTTCGATGCGCATTTGGCGCATATTTACAGCTCGATATTTAGGAACAAATGGTGCTACGAAATAAGTTTTAATCATGTAATTCCAAAAGCCTTTTTCAATCAAACTGGGGTCAATTTGCGCTGCAATTTTTTCATGCGTTTCGGGTAGCAAACTCCAGTGCACACTGGCTCGGTAGTGATGCGCCGTGTGATAACCATTGTTAAATAACATGGCACTGGTTAGTGGACTAATAAAATTTCGAGAGTGATTAAAATCCGATTCTTCATCGGTATAAACATGTTGAATGTAGTTGAAAATTAAAACCGTGAACACAGCAAACTGTTGCGGCAAAACCACGAATAGTAATGACTTGCGCCAGTTTAAATACATAGTGATACCGATAAATGCTGCTAAAGCAACGTATTGAAAAATAGCAATGAAAAAATTGGTCCTATCGTTTGCCCACAAAAGTTTTAAATGATTGCGCACTGAACTTTGTTGATAATAACTACTGATGCTTGGATAACTTAACAACGATAGCCAATTGTTCTTTTCTGTTACGCGATAAGTGATGGTATAATCGCCTTCCTTGTTAATAAATTTGTGATGATTTTTATTGTGCGTTGGTGTCCAAACAAAGGCTGGAAAGCCGTATAGCAGCGTAATCCAATAATCCGACACATGATTTAAGAAATCGTTTTTCCACATCGGCACATGATTGTGATTGTGCGCAATTACAGTAATCGTAACCGAAAAATATAAGTAGGCAATGTAGAGCCACCAATGAAAACCAAAATGCCATTGCACAAAAAATAATGCAGTGGTAGTGCAAAGAAAAAGTAGTGTTTTAATGTCGGCTTTGAATTTGAGCATGAGTGTGATTTGAAAATTTTATTTCGGGCGAAGTTAATTCATTACAAATTAGCAAAGCGTTTTAAATAAATTTCAGACAATGCACACACTTTAAGTTTGTAAAATTTTATGGCGCAAAATTGCAGCAAAAAATTTATCTATCAGCTTTGCGATGCAAAAAGCAAATTCATTTTGTGGCATCAAAAATGAAAATCAACAAACCACTTTTCAAAAAAATATTTACG
>CAIQHW010000023.1 GCA_903871715.1 uncultured bacterium | reverse complement strand
TTGTGTGTCGGCAAAAAAATAAAATGTGCTTGCAAATGCGTTGGTCATATTGAACTGGAATATGGTAATGACTTAATATAGTTTTCCATAAACTCAAAATCAGGTTGTCCTTTGTCAACAGGAAGTTTAATACTAATCTCTTTCATTCTTGTTTGACTGCACTTTCTACCGTAGTTGTATCTGTATTGCTCTTCGTTTATGATTGTCGCCAAAAACATTGCGATATATTTATTCAGTTTGAATTTTGGAATTAGTTTTTCTACATGGTCGCTTGCTGAAAATGGCAACGGTTGATAAGAACAATATCCTAATACTGCACTGTCAACGGTTAAAACATTTCCTTCTTCTGTGTAGTAGTCATAAAATCCGTCCATGCCGTTGTTGGTTGCTTGAGTAGTTACATACGGATATTTTCCTGCACCAAATTCTTCTAACTCTAAAACTGGAGTTGTCTTGCTTCCTGTGATTTCAAATAAATCTTTTAGAGCAATTCGTTTCCAATTCTTTGTTTCCAAATCAAAGTTTGCTTTTGATAAACTTTTACTATTGAGTGTATTTATAGATTCAAGTTTGATTGAAAGAAATTCTTTTGGAATTTCTTTAGGCACTAAAATATCTTTCAAAGTTTTATTTGCCTGTCTGCCGAAACTATACTTGTATTGATTTTGTCTGATGCAATAACAGTAAAATAACTTTTCAAAGTCAGTCATTGCTTTAAGTGGTCGTAAAAGAAAAACGTGGTATCCTGTGTAGAAAGGATAATACTGAATGAATGATTCAAGAACTGAATTGCCGCTACCTGCAACTGTAATTAGTCCAGCTTCAAAAGGTGGTGTTTCATCTCTTAACCGAACACAAGCCGATATGCCGTTGTTCTCTCTTGTTCTGGAAACATAATTTACTTTGTCGGGGTCGTTTTCATCGCAAACCTCCAACATGTTCAAATCAAAACTGTTTCCGTATTGAATTGAAAATAATTTATGAAGTGAGATTAGTTCCATTGTGTTTAAGATAAAGTTCGTTGATAAAAACAAAACTTTTAAGGGTTTTAAGAAAGTGGTCTTTTGATAATTTGCTGTAATCTGTTTCCATGTATGCTTCTGCACACCATTCGTCCTCAGCAGTTACACAAGTATTAATGCTAAATCCTGGCTTAGATTTTCTATTCAAGTAATATGTTAGCCACTCTTGTTTAATTGTTGTCCACTTTCCGTAAGCATCAATTCTGCCTTGAACTTTCCGCTTTACAAAACCATCGTCTTTGAAATAGCCAAAGAAAGTTTCCTTGTTTTTAGGATGTGGTTTGTGTGCTGTGAAAACCATGATACAAGAAACTACACCAACATTTGAATTAAAAAACAATTCGTCAGGCATTGATAAAACTGCTTCCAAAGAATGTTTCTCCAAAAGTTTCTTTTTAAGTTCGTAAACCTTTCCGCTTTGAGCCAATGCACTTTGCATTGGAACAATTGTTACACATTTTGCACCGTCAACTAAACACTCCATGTTATTCAAAACATATTCAAGTTCGTCAGTGTCTTTTTTCTTGTCGGCTTTGTAAGGTGGATTTAAAAAACCAACAGTAGGTTTTTTACTTCTCACTTCTTTAATGATGTCCTCGTCAAAACAGCTTCCGTTAATAATGTTTGTCTTTCCGTCTTGATGGATATACATATTTGAAACAGCCAAAGCAAAAATGTGTGATTGGTATTCCACACCGATTAGGTGATTCTTTTTTATCTCTTTAATTTTTTCTTGGTCGCCTTTTGCATTCTCAATCATCTTTTTCATTGCACTGATTAAGAAACCGCCTGTTCCTGTGCAGTTGTCATAAGCAATACTGTTTTTATTTACTTGTGCTAAATCAGAAAATAGTTCTGTGATGTGTGGTGGAGTAAGAACTATTCCTAAACCTTTATCGCTGTTAGCGTAGCGTAAAAACTCAATATACAACTGTCCAAGAACATCAAAGTATTCATGCGTTTTAATAAACGAGTTTATATTCTTGTCAATCTCTGCAATTAAATTTTTCAGAACATCTTTTTTGGTAGATAACGAAGTGTCTGTTCTGATAAAACCAAACTGAATATTTAAGTTGTCAAGTTTATCGCCTTTAATGTTGGCACTTTTTAATTCGTTGCTTACTGTGTCAACAAGATAGTTTGCTAACTCTTTTGATGCGTTCTCTACCTTTTCCTTTTTGCTTTCAGATGAATCGTTTGCGTTTGTAGCCCCAAACAAAGGATAAGCAGCTTTAAATGCCTTGTTCTCTAACGCAATCAAAATGCAACTAATTAACAAACTACGCTGGCTTTCTAAAATTTTGTAAGAGTGTAAAGTTTCATTCAACTCTTTCGTAAATTCTAAAAGAGTGTTGTAGTCCTGACGAAATTTTTCGGGACTTTTTAAATAGCCGTCTAAATAGTCGCTTGCAGAAAGAAGTTTGTCGCCAAAAATTGAAACAGGTTTTCTTTCTCCTTTAAGTTGCAGAAAGTGAGAAACTTTTAACTGTTGTTTTGTTTGTCCGCTTACAGCAATTGCTATTACATCAAAGTCCTTTGATAAATATGAGGCGTAAAGCAATGCTCCGTCAACTGCAAATTCTGAAAATTTGTCTTTCGTGGCACTTTCATGTTTAGTTGTTTCCGCTTTGCATTCTATCACGATTAGTAAATCAGAATTTCCTGAAAATGTAATTAGGAATTCTGGTCTGCCTTTACCGCTTCCTTTTTTTGAAGCAGATTTTAGGAGTTTATCAATCTTCGCATTATCTGAAGTTTGTTCTTCAATATGAATGATGTCAGTATATTTCTCAAAGTGAGAACGAACTAAGGTTTCTGTTTTTCTTTCGTTTGCCATCTTTGAAGATTATTGGTTGGTTTTAGTTTTTATGTATTTCACTTTCTTCTCTGCTACTTTCAATGCTTCAAGTCCGTCTTCTTCGTCTTTGATTTGGTAAGCAATCATGTCGCTAAGAAATGTGATTGTAAGTTGATGCTCGTCCTGATTGAAAAACTTTGCAATTCGCTTGATTATTTCTTTGCTTGGTTGTCGTTCATCCCTTTCAATCTTGGCTAATTGAGATTGGTCAATATCAAGTTCGTGTGCA
>CAIQHW010000022.1 GCA_903871715.1 uncultured bacterium | reverse complement strand
TTGTTTTTTTGCAAACAAATTTTTTGAATGGCTTCAACACTGCTTAAACTCTGCTCAATTGAGCTGTTGGTATTGCGTTGTTGAAATGTTTCAGAAATTGAAAATGGAAATCCTAAAAAACTAATTTCATCATATTGCGCTGCTTCTTCTGCCCCACGAACATTGGCAACAATAGCCAATAATTTAGTGTTGGTTAATTGCAATTTGGGTAACACTTCTTTGGTATCTACCAATTGCGGAATTGCCTTTGCCGAAACAAAACTTCCAAAATCCAAGGTGTCAAAACCCACTTGCAATAAGGTATTGAGGTAATTTATTTTTTTTTCGGTTGGAATAAAATGCGCCCAACCTTGCATGGCATCACGTGGGCATTCAATTAATTTTATCATGTTGTGAAAATAGTTTTTTTACTCAGCCACCACTGGTTTAAATTGCTCAAAGGTTTGATTGCAATCTTTGCAAAATTGAATTGCTCGGCACAATGTTGAACCAAATGGCGAACGCAAAACAGTGTTAGTGCTTTTGCAATGAGGGCATTCGGCACCCAACAACATTTCATTGGTTACTTCACCCAAATGTTTTCGAGGTGGTGCAATACCAAAGCTTTTTAATTTTTCTTTTCCAGCTTCACTCATTCTATTCGTATCCCAATGAATAGAATTATCAACCACTACCAAAATTTTCTCATCGGGAAATTCTTTTTGCAAATGCTGCTCAATATGATTTTTTATAAAGTTTGTTGCAGGGCAAGCTGCATAGGTTGGAATCATTTTCACTACTACATTTGCAGCATTTATTTCAACGCCTGTTATCATGCCTAAATCCAACACACTCATCACTGGAATTTCAGGGTCACTTACATTTTCTAAAGCGGTAAATATTTTTTCTCGTGTAAGCATAAACAGATGCAACAAAGCTACGCCGAAATGGTTTTATTATTTAGTAATAAAAATCATTGCAAAAAAATCAATTCTAAAAAACTACATTTGAAAAAATAATTGTCATGAATTTACACAACCTGCGCTCTGATTACAAAAGCAAAACTTTAGGAAAAGATGATGTTGCAAAAAACCCCATTCATCAATTTGAACAATGGATAAAAGAGGCTATGGAAGCGGAAATAAGTGAAGTGAATGCTTTTGCACTAGCAACTGTTGGAGAGAGGAATCGCCCTTCAGTTCGCATTGTTTTGTTGAAAGAAGTGAATGATTTGGGCTTTGTTTTTTTTACCAATTACCAAAGCAACAAAGGTTTGCAAATGGAGCAAAATAAGCATGTTGCAATGGATTTTCATTGGAAGGAATTGGAACGACAAGTGCGAATTGAAGGTACTGTAGAAAAAATTTCGGATGTAGAAAGCGATGATTATTTTAACAGTCGCCCACGTGAAAGTCAGCTGGGGGCTTGGGCTTCACCACAATCAAGTGTGATTCATAATCGCCCAGTTTTAGAATCGAGAGTAGAATTTTATGCTGAAAAATTTAAAAATAAAACTATTCCACGTCCGCCACAAT
>CAIQHW010000021.1 GCA_903871715.1 uncultured bacterium | reverse complement strand
GTTTTTTTTGGACGGCGAAGATACTATTTGAAATGCGTTTTTACTAATAAAATGGGAAGGAAATTGTAGTGTTTTTTTGAAAGGATGTGGATTGATTTAAATTGTGGTTGATTTATGTGTGGGATTGGGTATGGTGGTTGGTTTTGTGTGTATTGGATGTATGGTTAAGAGGTGGCTAATGTATGAATGGATTGGGTTGTTTGCTGCAATGGAGTGGCTTAATATTGAATGGACATGCGATAATACTAAATGGGCATGGCTTAACACTAAAGTAGGATGCGATAATGCTGGATGGTTATTGGATAACACTAAAGTGGAATGCCTTAATACTGAATGGGCATGGGGGAATACTAAAAATGGAAGCCTAAATGCTAAATGATATGATTTCTATTTTGATAAGTTTGAGTTTTTCTTTTTTCTTGATAAAAAAGAAACAAAAAATAAAAGCGCTATAAAAATTGGCTAATTTTTCAAAACTGTTGGGACAAGCAAAAAACTTGTTAGTCGGAAGTAAGTTTATACCTTGAAAAATGCTGTTGGCGTTTGGAAAAGGGGGCATGAAATTTTATTTAGCCTAATGATGGTTGGGCTATTGTGGAGATAAGTGAATGATGATGAATGGGTGGTTATGACTGTTTTTTAGCTATTAATTGTTTGCCTCTTAAAATGATAACTCGTACTCTATCATAGCTAAGGTGATACTGCTTTGATAGTTGTGAAATACTTTTTCCGCTGAGATAGGCTTCCATCATGGCGTTGTTGCGTTGGTTAATGTGGGCTTGGTTGGGTAGTGGGCTTTGGGATTGGAATATATTCATGTTGGCGTTTGATATTTGCGAATTGTGGCTGCAAAGATGTAGCAGATTGGTGTGGATGGGAGGTGGTATTTTTCCACAATTGCACATTAAATCCAAAAATTGTACTAAAAATTTATTTTAGAGCATTATTTTTGATTGTTGAGTTGGTTGTAGGAGCTGAGAATTTATTGTGGGGATGTTTGTGGGTGTTTTTGTGCTGATTTTGTAGTTGTTGAGCTTTGATATAGGTTTATATTGATACAGCAAATCCAAACTAAAAAGGTGGCAAAACTTAGTTTCTGGATTAAGGGCAAGTAAATGATAAGTTGTTTGTTGTAATAAATGTAGTTGTTGAATGCAATGAGGAGTAAGTTGAAAAGTCCGAATGCGAAAAGGTGGTACCATTTTTTTTTGTAGAGGGCGATGAATGTTAAGAAGATGGCTATGAGCCCGAAGATGGAGGCAAGATTTATTACTAAGTCGTGATTAATATTGGTAAACATAAGGAATGCGATGGTTATGGCCAGTGTGCCTGAAATTTGAATAGATAGTTTGGCTAATTTTTCAAGGTGGACGTGTGCTGGTAATAGCCACCAAAAGCATGTAAGGGTTGAGCAAAGTATAAACATTGCTGAGATAGCAATTGGTTTTGCAGGGTTGTGTTGTCCGTTGATGGCGTTATCGTTTAGTAAATTGCACCAATAATTGTTTATCCAACTGAAGCCGATTGAATTTTTGTTGACTTGTGAACCTCCGGGATAATAAAAAGTGGCGATTATATAGAGGAGAACAAAAAGGATAGTTCCAAAAATTGGTGTTAGTAAGGAAATGTTTTTTAGTTTTTTCAAATTGTTTTGTTTGAGAGATGAAAGAGTATTCTTATAATTAACTGCGAATGTTTTTGGATTATGCAGTAGAGGTGTTTTCATGTTCTTTTTGCTGTTATACTAAAACAAAAGGAGGAGCAAGAACTGAACTTTTAAATTGCTCTGAAGCTGCTGTATTAGCAGGCTGGTGTTAGTGGCTGGCATTATTTATTTATGTTTGATTTTGATTCATCTTTTATTTTCCCTGTTACAGGTAT
>CAIQHW010000020.1 GCA_903871715.1 uncultured bacterium | reverse complement strand
CAACTGTTGGAAAAAAAAATAAAAATTCGATGGAATTAAAAAGCATTTATTTTGCTGCAATCATTTTTTTTGAGCGAATCACAAAGATAAAAATGGAAAGGATTGCTGAAGAAAAATTGAAGTATAATTTCATTCCAAAAATATTTTTACTCACAATTAATTTGCTGCAACACAGCAGCAGCAGTAACTCCAGCAGTTTCGGTGCGCAAGCGATTGTTGCCCAACAACACTGTTTTAAAATTATTTTCCTTCGCAAAATTAATTTCAGCATCGCTAAATCCACCTTCAGGTCCAATCGTAATTACTGTTTTTAATTTTGGTTGAGCTGCCTGCAAAAGCTGCTGTGATGAAGGTTGCAGATTATGGCAAATCAATTTTTGTGGAAACGATTTTGATGCTGCAACAAATTTTTCAAAAGCAATAACTGGTTTTAAAACAGGCAACCATGTTTGAAACGATTGTTTGATAGCGGCTATCAACACTTTTTCCAATCGTTCAACACCAACATTCCACTTTTCGGCATGTTGTGTTTTTAATAATTGAATTTCTGAAACGCCTAATTCTGTTGCCTTTTCTAAAAACCATTCTAATCGTTCGCGGCTTTTTGTGGGTGCAATAGCAATGGTTGTGGGAAATAAATTTTGTGATTGAAAAGTAGATTTTACAATTTCCACTTCACATTTTTTTTTCGCCAAAATAATTTTGCAAACATGCAAATTTCCTTTGCCATCGGTTACATTTAACTCATCGCCCACTTCATATCGCAACACATGCAACACATGATGCGCTTCAGTTTCGGGCAATTCAAATATTTTTGAAACAATATTATTGGCGAAAAATAATTCCATGTGGTACTGATTTTATTGCATCAATTTTTTGTGGCGCAATGGAATTAAAATCAATAATCCGATGGCAAAATATAAGCCCACAGCAATAATTGAATTGCGCATGCTTCCCGAAATTTCTTCGATAAATCCATAACTTAACAAGCCAACGGCAATCGCAATTTTTTCCGTTACATCAAAAAAACTGAAAAAAGAAGTAGTGTCTTTATCGGCTGGAATCATCTTGGAATAAGTGCTTCGGCTCAATGATTGAATGCCGCCCATCACAAAACCTACCACTGCGCCCAACACATAAAATTGAACCGAAGTGGTGATAAAATATGCCATGGCGCAAATGCCAATCCAACAAACAATTACCCAACACAAGCTTTTGATGTTGCCAATTTTATCCGACAATTTTGCGATTAAAATTGCGCCAGGGATGGCAATTATTTGAATTAATAAAATGGTGGTAATTAATCCTGCCGTATCAATTTTCAATTCTTTGCTGCCAAACAAAGTAGCCACCAGCATAACGGTTTGCACGCCCATGTTGTAAAAAAAATAGCTGATTAAATATTGCTTCAACACCTTTTTTTCTTTCAATTGCAGCCACACTTTTTTCAATTCTAAAAATCCATTGAGCAAAATATTGTGCTCGCTTTTATTACCCGATGCCGTGCCTTTAGGCAGCACCGTTAAAGGGATTTGCGCAAAACCCAACCACCAAATTCCTACCATCACAAATGAAATTTGCGCCGGCAAAGCGTTGTTGTTTTCATCAATGCCAAACCATGTTTTTTTGAAAACAACCACGAAACAAAGCAGTTGCAAAATCACACTGCCGATGTAGCCATAAGTAAACCCTTTTGCGCTGACATCATCGCGTTTTTGTTCGCTGGCAATTTCGGGTAAATAAGAATTGTAAAAAACCAAACTACTCCAAAACCCAATACAGGCAAGCACTACAAGTGCCATTCCCCAAAAAATATTTGCTGTAGTAAAAAAATAAAGCAGCGAACAACTGATACTGCCCAATGTGCTAAAAAATCTTAAAAACGAACGCTTGTTGCCTTTATAATCGGCAATGGAAGAAAGAATGGGCGATAAAATTGCCACAATTAAAAACGCAAATGCCAACACATAATTATACAAAGCTGTGTTCACAAAACTGCGACCTAAAAAAATAATTTCGTTGTTGTTTTTGTTGCTCGTAATGGCTTCAAAATAGGCCGGAAAAATGGTAGAAGTAATGACCAAATTATACACCGAATTTGCCCAATCGTACATTGCCCAACTGCGAATTATTTTTGGATTATCAACTGTAAAAGTATTTTTCAATCGCCATTTATTTTGTTGTTAAAAATGTGGAAAGCATTGATACATCTATATTTCAATAAAATTTATTTGCCTAAAATTTTGGTGTATTTTTTTGAATTGGCTGGGTCAATACGATTGAGCAAAGCACTCATTTGTTGTTTTTCTTGCGGCGTTCCATCCATAAAAATATTTGCCAGCTCATCAGATTTTGCAGCAAAAAATTGTGTTAATAAAACTCCGTTTGGATTGTCTTCATACATTTTTTCAATTTGCTTTAAGCTCGAAACTATTGCTGCACGACCATTTTCAGCACTTTGATACATCACATCTAAACCATTGCGATGATAATTGTACAAAACACTTCTGTACACATCACTTTTTGAATTGCTTAGATTGTCGCTTATCCAATATCTGTTTTTCAAGTTTTTTTCAAATGGTTTCCAACCTTCTTCATCATAATTTTGCATTATGGTTACAATAGATTTTGCTTTGTCAAAATAAGGCGTACCACCTTTGGGTGAATAAGTATCATAGTCCAAGCCAATCATAGTGTAAGCGTAGAAAGCCAATACAGACGTGAGGTTGCTGGCGTATCTATCATCTGCATAATCCAACGGCTGATACTCTACATACTGAATCACAAAATCTTTATCGCTCCAATTTAAGATGGTAGAATTGTAGCTGCTGTTATAAATTTGTCGAGATGATTGAATGTTCATTTGCAACCGATATTTATCGCTGCCCAATTCATCGGTTACATTTATCACAATATTGCATTCAATTTTTTCAGCCACTTCAAACACATCTTCCGTCCATTTTCTGTTGTTCATAAAATCGAACATGGCTTTTTGCAACGTCTGAAATATTTTGGGGTCGGTGCTTTGTAGCTTTGGTGTATTAATTTTTACCGAGCATTTTAATTCTTGTGCCGATGCAGCAGTGAAAAGTGAATGGTGAATAGCGAATAGAAAAAGCAGTACAAAAAGTCTTGAAATCATTTTCATTTTTATAAATAATTTTGGGTGAGATAGTTCAGAATATCAATAGCCACCAATGTTTTAGGCTTTAAATCATATTCTACAATTCTATTTTTTTCAAGAATGGTGATTTGATTGGTATCAAAACCAAAAGTTGTGTTTTTGTTTTTTGTTGAATTTAAAACGATTAAATCTGCATTTTTATTTTTCAATTTTGCTTTTGCGTTTTCCAATTCGTTGTTTGTTTCCAAAGCAAAACCAACAACAATTTGATTTTTTGTTT
>CAIQHW010000019.1 GCA_903871715.1 uncultured bacterium | reverse complement strand
TGGAAAATATTATGTAGCAAAATGGAATAAAGCCAATAATACTTGGAGCGAATTAGGTGGGGTGAATGGTTTAGCAGCAGGCAGTTACATCTACTCTATTTCTTGTGATACAGCAAACAATATTTATGCGGCAGGCTCATTTACAAATAGCAATGGCAGTTGTTATGTTGCAAAATGGAGTAAAGTTAATAATACATGGAGTGAATTGGGTGGTGTAAATAGTTTATACTCCCCAATTGCAATTAGTTGTATTTGCAGCGATGCAGGTGGCAACATTTATACAACAAAGGGTTGGTCAGGCTATACTGTTTCTAAATGGAACGGAACTAATTGGAGTACTTTTAGCGGTATTCCAAGTTTTAACGCTGGAATGATTAACAGTATTTGCACCGATGTTTTTGGCAACGTATATGCAGCTGGTAGTTTTAACAATTCAAGCGGAAAATATTACGTAGCAAAATGGAATGGTACAAATTGGAGCGAACTTGGCGGCTTAAATGGGCTTTCAGCAAATCATAACTGGATTTTTGGTATTTGTAGTGATGTAGCTGGTAATATTTATGCTGGTGGTTCCTTTACTAACGCCAGTGGAAAAAGATATGTTGCTAAATGGGATAAAGCTACCAATATATGGAGTGAATTAGGAGGTGTAAACGGTTTAGCTGCAAATTTTGACATCCACTGCATTTATTCCGATGCTGCCATGTGCAATATTTATGCAGCTGGCGGATTTGTGAATAGCCACAACAAATCTTATGTAGCTGTTCTTACAGCTTGTTGGCAATTTGATACTATTAGCAAAACCGTTTGTGCTAATGCAGGCTATTTTTTTAATGGAGTAACACGAACTCAAAGTGGCTACTATAACGATACATCTTCCAGCCACAATGGCTTCGATAGTGTAACTACTCTACATTTAACCATTTTACCTTACAATATCAAAACCATTACTGCTGTAGTGTGCAGCAACAAAGGGTATATATTAAGAAATGGCACAAAAGTATATGCCGCAGGTGTTTATACAGATACCATTGCTTCCACTAATAGCGGTTGTGATACTATTGCTACAATCCATTTATCCAATCTGCCTTACAACACCAAAACCATTACTGCTACTATGTGCCTAAGCAGCACTTATACACTGCCCAATGGCACAACAACAACTGTTGCTGGCACATACATAGATACTATTGCTTCTACAAATAACGGATGCGATACTATTATTAGTACCATAATAACCACTTATCCATTATCCCAATTAACCATAACAGCCAACATTTGCACCAACCAAACTTATACTTTGCCCGATGGCAAAGTGGTAAATGCATCAGGCACTTATGTAGATACCTTCCAAAATCATAATGGCTGCGATAGTACCATTATCGTGCAATTAACTGTAAATGAGGTTAGCTATTTTACCCAAACCGCTACCATTTGCGAAAATCAATTTTTTACTTTACCCAATGGGCAACAAGTAAATACAGCTAATTATTATAGTAATATTATTCCCAACTATTTAGGTTGTGATAGTATAGTGCATACTATTTTAAAAATATCACCCATACCAACAGTTTATTTAGGCAGTGATACTACTTTGTGCAAAGGCAATGTGGTAGCATTAAATGCTACTTCATTGCTTCCAAATGCGCAATATCAATGGAACGATTTAAGCACCAATCCTATTAAAACTGTTTCTACTGGCGGTGTTTACACAATTCAAATTGTAGCATCACCATGCGCACCTGTAAGTGATTCGATAAAGATTACATATTTAGATTGTGATTGCCAAATGCGGATGCCCAATGCCTTTACACCCAATGGCGATAATTTGGATGATAATATTAAACCCATTTTTGCTTGCGATTTGCAACCACAAGATTATGCTTTTAAAATTTATAATCGCTGGGGGCAATTATTGTTTCAAACCAATGATTACAACATAGCTTGGGATGGCACTTTCATAGGAAAACCACAACCGATTGAAACTTATATTTACACTATTGAATGGAAAAGTAATCAGCAACTGAAATTAATGAAAGGCGATGTAAGTTTGTTGAGATAACTGTCGTTGACCCTTTCTCGAAATTTAACCAAAATGAAAATGCTTTTGTTTTAAAATGGCGTTACCTTTGCGCCGCAAAAACCATTTTATTAATTAGATGAATAGACGCAAAACTGGCAATCATGGCTCATTCACATCATCACGACCATCATCATCACGACCATGAGGTTACGAATGTAAACCAAGCGTTTATCATTGGCATTGCTTTGAATCTTCTTTTTGTGGTTATCGAATTTGGTGTGGGCATTAAATTTTCAGCTTTAAGTTTATTGTCCGATGCAGGGCATAATTTGGCTGATGTGTCGGCATTGTTTATTTCGTTGTTGGCTTTTAAACTGATGAAAGTAAGTGGTAAAAATAATTACACTTATGGCTACAAAAAAACTTCCATTTTAGCATCCTTACTCAATGCCATCGTTTTGTTGTTTACTGTGGGAAGCATTATCTGGCAAG
>CAIQHW010000018.1 GCA_903871715.1 uncultured bacterium | reverse complement strand
TGTAGAACCACTACCAGCAGTAGTTCCACCAATTTTACTCAATTGTGTATAAGCACCACCAGCAGATGGAATTACCCCAATCACACCATCCAAATCAGTACCAGTACTTCCAGTTGACGCGGCATTATTTGTTGAAAAAGAAGCACTTGCTGATTCCCCTGTAAATGCTACGCCACCATCGCTAAACACTGCTATATCGTGTAATTCTTCATTTCCCGAACCACCACAATAAGTTCCAAATGTTAATGTTTTATAGTTGGTAAATTTACCAATGTACATATCAAATGCACCACCATAAGTGCTTTGAGGACCATTACCAATAAATCCTGCTGGCACTGCACCTTCTACAGTTGCACCCACTACAAAATTAGTATTGCTTGTAGCCACAATTGTATAAACAGCTTCGTTTGAATTAAAATCACTTGAACCAGTTCCTGTAATCACAGTACCAGCCGAACTACCAAGCAAAGTGTAATATTTCAAATTGCTAATTGTAGATGCATCAAATACAGCCACAAATCCATCATAAGTACCGCCACCAAATGTTGATTGAAGCGGAGTTGCAGCCAAAGCACTTGTTTGAGCAGCCGTTAAAGAAATGGCTGCACCAACCGAACCACCAACAAATAATGTGCTTTTATCTGGAGAGAGACTTATCGCATAACCATTATCATTGGCTGTTGTTCCAAAATAAGTAAACGCCAAAATTGACTTTCCATCATATTTAATCTTATAAATAACAATATCTCTACTTCCACCAATAAATGTTTGATTAAACCCTGTTGCCCCTGAAGTAATATAGCCAGCTGGCAAAGCTGCGTTAGTTTTACCTACGCAATAAATATTTCTTTGATTGTCATAATCAACGGCAAATAAATACTCATCAAAACCTGTTGTGTTACTATCAAAATAAATACCCCAAACCAATTCAGGGTCAATTACAGTTGGTAAAGTTGGGTCAATTTTATCTTTAGTTCCAAATCTTACATGCTTTCCGTTTTCAATTTTGAAGACAAATCTTTTGTTTATTTTTTTACCATTTTGAATTTGATAACATTCAGGAATACGATATTTTAAATCTGTAAATTCCAATCCAATATTCAAGCTTCCATCATCCGCAATTTTCACGTTATTCACCCCATCATATTCTACATCAACTTTGCTAAAATCAGCCCCAGGAGCTACTATCCAGTCAAATTCCAAATTCCCTTTTGGCTGACTATAAATACGCAAATCAATACCTGGATACAAATTTTTCAATGTCAATTCATCATAACTAACCACCCCATTAGCAAATGTAGTTGGGTCGCCAACCATATAGTTTCGAACTGTTTCAAAACTTTTTCCTTTTACTACTTCAAAATTGCGATTATGCCCGTGAAATTTCATCGCCCATTTTTGCACCGACTGACCATGGTCGAGCCTTAAATCATAATCTTCTTGTTTGTAGGTCATGAAAGTAATTTCATCGCGGCGAATTACCGTATGACCATAAGCTGACGTTCC
>CAIQHW010000017.1 GCA_903871715.1 uncultured bacterium | reverse complement strand
TAATCACATCATGGAATAGCGCAATGATAGTTCCTAAGCCATATTGCCATCTGCGGAAACGCAACCAGATGTAAATAAAAATCACAATCAGCGAAATTAAAGTTGCCCAAAATGACGATGATTTAATATCATCTGCAATAGTGGGTCCTACTTTTTGCGAACTCAACACTTGCTTTTGAAAGTCTTTATAAGAGCCTTCCGGGAAATAATCTTTCAAGCCTGTGTACAACTTTATTTCTACCAAACTATCCGTTTTAGAATCGGTTTCGTTGATTTTGTAAGAAGTGGTAATGCGTAATTGATTGTTGGTAGCCACTGTTCGCACAATAGGCGAAGTATTTTCAAAAGCAACGGTTAATTTTTGACGAACTTCTTCAGTTGATACTGGTTTTGCAAATTGTACATTATAAGTTCTGCCGCCTAAGAAATCAACACCTTTATCAAAGCCACGAGTGAAGATAGAACCCAAGCTGATCAGCGTTAATGCGCCTGAAATCATAAACGCATATTTTCTGTTTTCAACAAATTTGAAATTGAAATGGCGGAATAAATTTCGCGACAATTTGGTTACATAATCGATGTTTCTATTTTTGCTCATCATCCAATCTGTAATCCAACGCGTAATTAAAATGCCGCAGAATAAGTTGATAATTAACGCACAAATCAAAGTAGTAGCGAATCCTTTTACAGGACCCATGCCAAAATATAACAAGATAGCACCTGTTAAGAAGGTTGTAACGTGGGCATCAATAATGGGCGCATAGCTGGCTTTGTAGCCATCTTCCACCGTTTTTTGTTTGCTTTTGCCTCTTAATATTTCTTCTTTTATTCTTTCAAAAATAATTACGTTGGCATCTACTGCCATACCAATAGTAACCACCAAACCTGCAATGGCGCTCATCGTAAGCGAAAATCCAAAGCCTGTTAAAACGGCAATGGTGAAAAATAAATTCAGAACCAGCGCAATGTTGGAAATCATACCACCCACACTATAATATACCCACATCAAAATTACAATGGCTAATAAAGCTACTAAGAATGACCAGAAACCAGCTTTAATCGTATCTGTACCCAATGATGCACCTACTACATCTTCTTGAATAATTTTTGCAGGAGCTGGCAATTTGCCTGTTTGTAAAATGTTTGCCATGTCCAAAGCCTCTTTAGCAGTAAAATCGCCTGTGATAGACGAACGACCACCTGCGATTTCATTTTGCACAGTGGGTGCCGAATACACTTTATTATCTAACACAATCGCCACTGCTTTTTTAATGTTTTTGGCAGTTAATCGTTGCCAAATGCTAGCACCTTCGCTGCTCATTTGCATCACAATTTCATTGCCACCTTGCTGGCTCACATCACGTGAAGCGTTGGTGACATAAGAACCATCTAATGGGGCATTGTCGTCATTCAATCGTTTTTTGATGGCGTAAATTTCGTACGTATTTTTTTGTGCAGCAGTTGGATTTTTTACGCCACGTTTTGTAAAATCAATAGGTTTAGCACTGTACAGTATCATACAGTTTTTTGGCAAGGCATTTTTTACTTCTTGCGAATTCAAATACAAATTCAACTTGTTGGTATCTTTACCTAAAACAAAACCTACCACAGCAGTGTTGGGCACAAACTGACCTTTGTTATCGGTCATGGGTGTCCAAATGGTAAACAAGGCATAATCTTCGGCTGCTTTGGCTTGTCGGCTGGCTAAAGAAGTATCTTTTTTAGCTTCTGCTTTTTTATCGTCTTTTTTAATGGCTGCTTTTGCCGAAGCCGCTCCTTTATTACCAGTAGCTTTCGTATTCGTAGGCATTAAAGCAGGTGCTTGCGTAGAATCGGTTGATGCACTCAACAAGCTGTTGGTAGCGGTGTCGGCGGATTCACCACCAGCTTTCAGGGCTCTTATCCGAGCACTTAAAGCTTTGTTGGCATCAATTAGTTTTGGTGCTAATTCGCTATTATCAAACACTTCCCAAAATTCTAATTTGGCAGTAGCTTGTAAATAGCTGCGTACACGAGCTGGGTTATCTACCCCAGGCAATTCTACTACAATTCGACCAGTTCTTTCATCCAACGAAATGTTGGGTTGGGTAACCCCAAATTTATCAATACGAGCCGAAATAATGTTGTAAGTTCTTTTTACAGCATCTTTCACTTCTTTATTTACAGCAGATAACACTTCGCTGTTGGATGAGTTGAAACTAACACCATCAGTTTTTATTTGGTCGCTATTAAAAATAGCTGCCAGCTTGCCATTGGGCGCTACTTCGTTGTAGGCTTCGGCAAAAAGAGTGGCAAAATCCGAAGTACTATTGCTCATTTTTTGTTTAGCTATGTCGAATGCTTTTCTGTAATTAGCATCGCTGCTATGTTGCGCCAAAGCATCTACTATATCTTCTTCGCTTACTTGCAATACAACGCTCATACCACCTTTTAAATCGAGCCCCAAGCCCAATTCGCTGGCTTTACAATCTTGGTAGGTATATTTAACCAAACCCAAGTTGTACACCACTTCCGAATTCATCGAATCTAAAATATGGTTTTTAGTTTTGCGTTGCAATTCGTTTTTTTGGTCGGCTGTTAAAGTGGCTGTGGCTGGGTCTTTTGCCAATAATTTTGTAGCTTGTTCTTCGGCTTTGGTTTCGGTGTGATGCGCCACCCAAGTGAATGATAATTGATAGATGCCAATCACAATCATGGCAATGGTTAAAAAACGTACGATTCCTTTCAGTTGCATTTTTAAGTTGTTGGTTGTGTAATTTTTACTGATTTTATAAAATAAAAAACGCTACAAAACCATGCAGCATTTTTTTAGGAGTGCAAAGATAAATAAAGAAACCACTTATTAAAGTTTGAGCAAGAAAAATATTGCAGGCTATTTTTAATTTTTTTTGGTTTCTGGCAAATATGGCGCAATGAAAAAATTTCTTGCGCCAAGTTGGTTGCAAATAACTTCAAATTTTATAAAACTTGGCT
>CAIQHW010000016.1 GCA_903871715.1 uncultured bacterium | reverse complement strand
ATGGCTAATTCATTAAAAGAGCAGATGGGAAAATATGCTATCGAAAATTTAACTACCACAATGGCGCAATTTCAAGAGTGGCATTATTATGAAAAAGAATTGACAGGAGCATCTGTTTATTCATTAGGAAGCATGGACTATTCTACGTTTGGCATTCTTAAAAAGTTTCCATTGGCAGTAAATGTTACCTTGTTTCGTCCATACATTTGGGAAGCACGTAAACCAATTTTATTACTTTCTGCAATGGAGAGTTTATGGATATTACTTGTTACTTTACGAACTTTTTACAGGGTAGGGGTGATTAATTTCTTTAGAATTATTGGACAAGAACCTATTCTAATTTTCTGCTTTTTATTTTCCATGATATTTGCGTTTGCAGTTGGTATTTCAAGTTACAATTATGGAGCTTTAGCTAGATATAAAATTCCGTGTATGTCATTTTATTTAGCGTCCATCTATATCATTGATTACATTGGATATTCTAAAGCACATTTACTTTTGAGTAAAAAGATAATTACTTCAAAACCTTTATCAAATGAATAATTACAACACTTTAAACAGAATATAGTTAGTTGATTAGCAAAATTGATTTATCAAACAAAGAATGAAATACTGTTAAATATTTTTGTGCATTTACTTCCGAAGTATATTCTTTCAAAATTGTTTTTCGCCCGTTGGCTGCTAATCTTTTGCGGAGCGCTTCGTTTATAATTAATTGCTCTAATTTTTCAAACCATTCATCATCGTTAGCTAATAAACCATTTTCACCATCAACAATTATTTTTTTGTTTACCCCCACTGGCGATAAAATTGTAGCCACCTCTAAAGCCATATACTGCAAGCCTTTCATGGCACATTTCCCTTCTGTCCATTTATTATCGGGCAATGGCATCACACCAATATCAAAGCCATTTATTGTTTCCACTTCGGTTGCACTACTCCATGCTATGCCCTGAATTTTTAGTGCTTCATTGCAGTAATTTTTGCTTCCATAAACACACACTTCAATTTGATTAGGATATTTATTCATCAACTTTTTGAATACTAGTTCTAAAAGTTTGAAATATTGAATAGTAGTGCCGCTTCCAGTCCATCCAATCACAATTTTATCATGCTTTTTTTTGGGAAGTAATTGATAATAATCTAAATCGATAGTAGATGGAATGATGGTGATATTTTTGTTGAATTGTGATGCGTATGTTTTTAAATAATCATTACCCACAATCACACAATCAGCCATCTTAATAATGGATGAAATTTTTGAAGTGGTTTTTAAAAACTGCCAACGTTTATTTTCATCAGACACATTCGGCAACCAAATAGCATCATCAAAATCGTACACAATTTTTTTACCTGTCCATTAAAAAAGGGTTTCAAAAAATGCTCCGCCCATAAAAAATGCTTCTCGATAAATAAAAATGATGTCGTATTGTGTGGCTTCAAAAACGTGTACACATCTTTTCAAAAAGAATTTTACAATCAACAAAATTTTTAAAATGGAATTGCCTGGTGAGTAAAATATTTTGTCGTCTTTTTCATTAATAATGTTGGCTAATTTTATTTCGTAGCCATTTTGTTGCAATATTTTAAAATATTGCTCAAACCTGTATCGCTGACCTGGGGAGCGATTGGGGTAATGTGCGGCAATAAAAATTATCTTCTTTTTCATTTTTGAATGTGCAAAGAACTCAATTTTTGATAGATTTTAAAATAATTTTCCACTCCATTTTTTAATCCAAAAAATTCTTCAGCACCTTGTCTGATTTTATTTTTATCCAACGAAATTTTTTTTGAAATCTCAATAGCCACTTGGCTAAAATTGTTGTCATCAAATTTTTCAATCACCCAACCAGCGTAATATTTTTTAATGATTTGAGCAGTATCGCCCACACCTGCATTGCAAATAATGGGCAACTCCATAGCCATCATTTCACCTTGCTTAGTTGGTGAAGATGCTGATTTTGAAAAACTGGGTAAAATAAAAAACAATGCTAAATCAGCAGCATTCAAATAGCTGGGCATGTCTGCCCGTGTAGCTTCCAACACAATTATCTTTTTTTCGTCTACACTTATTTTTTTCGCTGCATTAAAAACCATTGATGGATTTTCTGCGGTTAAAATTAAAAAAGTGCTGTTCGATTTTTGTACTAATAATTTTTTGAAAAACAATAGCATTTCTTCTAAACAATACCAAGTGCCTAATCCACCAGTATAAATAAGTAACAATTCATTTTCATCTACGCCAATTTTTTTTCTAAAAATGTTTCGTTCTTTAAAAGGTAAATTTTTTTTGTTGAAAAAATCAACATCTACACAACAAGGAATAACGGTTATTTTTTCGGCATCCATTTTAAAACTCCATTTCATCATTTCACTTTTGGCTGCATAAGTTAAGCAAACAATGGCATCACTTTGTTCTAAAAACTGTTTCTCTTTGTTTTTAAAAAAACTGTAAATGCGCTTGTAGATGGGGTTTTGCAAGTTCCAAATTTTTCCTTCTACGCGTTCATCTGCCCAAAATCCTCTCATGTCGAAGACAAATTTGGTGTGTAGTTTTTTCTTCAACCATAAACCAACTAATGATGTGAGATAACTGCGACAGTGCACAATTTCTATTTTATTTTCCTGTACAATTTGCTTGGCTTTATTTCGCAAGTGCCACAGATCATAAATGGTGGAAAGTACTGGCGGACGCTTGGTGTATGCCATTGGATGCCAAACCAGATTATTTTCAGTCACAATTTTTTCGATGAGTGATTTTTGTTTTTCAAATCGCTCTTGCTTGTCAAAACTGATGATGTGAATGGTTGCACCTTTAACTGAAAGCCCAATTAAATAAGGTAAAACCTGCGATTGCCCCAATGGATCGGTAAGCCCATCGTAACTTAAATATAAAATATGCATCAGTGGCTAAAGATAAGTTGAAATCGAAAAACTTAATGCTGCACCACCACTTTTTTCATGTTTGAATTTCCACTTTTAAAAATAGTTTTTATAAAATAAAAACCCGATGGCAAGTTGTATGTATCAAGTCGTAAGTCGTAAGTCGTAAGTTCAAACATATTTACTTTCATTTTCTCTCCAAAAATGTTTGTAATTTGAATCGAATTGACTACTGACTTACTACTTATGACTAACGACTGGCTTGTTGGATTTGGATAAATTGTTAATGGCTCATCGCCTACAAATGCAGCATCTATGCCCGCTTGAATAACTACTGGTGCATAATCATTTTGATTTTCAACTGCACCAATATCCACTCGATTATTAAAAATTCGAGCATGATTGTAAAAATCGTTTTCGCCAGTTGATGCAACAAAATTTGGGTCGCCATTATCTTTCACAGGGCTGTTGTTATACAAATGAAAATCGGGGATGGCTTCATAAGGATTTATAAAAAGTGGGTCGGCGTAAATGCTGTTGGTATCTACATTGCTTACCATTTTATAATAACCAAAACCTGTGGTGTAGTTGCCATCCCAATCGAAAATGATAGAAGATGGGTCGATAAATGGCGAACAAAATGCGTTGTAATTGAGCACATTTTTTTGCAAACCCACACCATAAAACCAAGTGTAATAAATTTCGTTTTGGGTGTTAGCATAAAAAATATTGTTGCTAATTTCAGAACTATCAAAAGGGAATAAAACAGCTTCAGATGAACTTTTCAAGGCATTGTTTTGATAAAAAGTATTGTGATAGATGTGGCAATATTTTATTCTGCCAGTGCTGGCGGTATAATTATAAACACCCAACGCCAAGCCTTGCTGATAATTTTCGTACACCAAATTTTCTCTGAAAACGATACCATTTGTTTTGGCATAATTTTCATAAGCTGTGATGTTGATGCCCATATCACAATGATGAATTTTATTCTTTTCCAACAAACAATTTCTGGCACCACTTACCAAAATGCCTTGTCGATAATTGCCTGGGGTGTCATTGTACACATCAAGGATTTCGTTGTTATTCACCGTAATATTTCTGGCATAATCGAATAATGAACGGCTGGTGCTATCGCTGCCAATTAATGCAATGGCTTGCGAATTTAGATGATGAAACAAATTGTTTGAAATGTTGCATTGATAAGTATTTCCAGCCACACCCACACCCATGCTGGTTTTAAAATTGGTGTTGCCAAATCGGCAACTATCAATTAAAATATTGTGCAGACCAGCGCTGGTGGTATCGTTGCCATATAACGCAATGCCAGTGGCGTTTTTATTCCTCAAGTTTTCAAATGTGCAATGATGCACTTCTACAAACTGCGCTTTGTTGCCAATTAACATAGCTGGCGAATAAGCCGCTGTGGTGCTATCGGTGTAGGCAAAGTGCAATCCTTTAATTTTAAAATAAGCCACCGCATAAATAGTAAACAAGCCCCAGCCGCTACTTCCGGCACCATCAACAACAACAGAATCATGCTGATAATTTTGAAACGTGATGTAATGGTTGGGCAAACCTGTGATATGCATGGTTACATGTTCGTGATAGGTGCCTGCTAAAATATTTACAGTAGAGCCTGCTGTAGCTGTGTTTGCGGCTTTTTGAATGGTTAACCAAGCCGATGAAATGCTGGTGCCACTGTTGGCATCATTGCCCGAAGTGCTTACGTAGTAAGTATTTTGGGCTGATGCAATAAATGAAATGATGAAAAATAAAATGAAAAACGCTGACTTCATTTTCTGAATTTTGCAATAAAGTTAATCGCAAAATTTTAATCAGAAAATTTATTCTGCTTCGTTGCTTTCTAATTTTTTTGAAGTAATTTTTTTGTAGAAAGCCATCAATTCTTCTGAAAATTCTATTTCACCAAAATTGAGTTGGTTAATAATATCAATCAAGCAATTGATTTTATTTTCGAGCGTATAAAATTTGTTAACGACCACAATTTTTTTATCTTCTAACAGGCAGTAACCAGCATTAAAGCTACCTTTTTCATAACGCACAATGTATCTTGCTTCTTCAAAAATACCTTCTAATTTTTTTAGCGTACTGGGATTATATTTGAAACTCATTAGTATTTGATTTTGGTTTAAACGCTGATTTTTCTGTATTTTTACGCCGCAAATAAAACGTAATGAAAAAGATTTTGTTCATCATTTTATGCACATTTCCACTTTTGGTTTTTTCACAAGCCAAGAAGAAAAATTTTTTCGATGGCGGATTACTTTTAGGTTTAAATCCTTCACAAATTGACGGCGATAATTTATACGGCTTTCACAAATTAGGCTTAAACGCTGGTGCTTACGGCGCATTTCCTATTTATCAAAAATCGCTTTATGTAAATTTTGAAATGTTGTATTCTGAAAAAGGAAGTAAAAGTGCTTATGCCGAAATTGGTGGCGACCCTAATCAAAATTACAAAGTTAATTTGCGCTATGCCGATGTGCCAGTCTATTTACAATATCGCGATAAAGATGGTAAAACCAGAATGGGCTTAGGTTTAAGCTATGGTCAATTATTTAGTGCATCAGAAACAATTGACTTTGCAAACAATCCCGATGCACTAAATGAATTCAAGAAACGAGATGTTTGTTGGTTAGCAGATTTGCAATATTTTTTAACACCACATCTTGGTTTCAATCTGCGCTATTCCTATTCACTGCTGTATATCCGCAATTTTGCAGGTTGGGGATTTAATGGTTATTTTTCTTTAAATCCGCCATACGGAACAAATCAGTACAACAACTTTATTACTACAAGAGTTATTTACTCCTTTTAATTTCCCCCCCCTTTTTTGTTTTAAAAATCAATCGTTATAAAGATAAGAACTACGTATTTTTATTTAGCAAAATACAGGGTTAGCTGTAAAGTATAAAGAGCACAGGCAAATAGTTTTGCGACAGAAAATAATCATTCAATTATTTCTGCTAAAAAATGAAAAACCTTTTACTGTATGGTATATTAATGTTTGTTAGCTTGCAAATTGCATCGGCGCAAACATATTATACATGGAATGGTAATACATCACCAGCTTTTAATGTGGCAACGAATTGGACACCTAATGGTGTGCCAACTTCTAACGATAATATTACTATTGTAACTGCAAGTAGAACTTGCACATTAACATCAACAACTACAGTAAAAAATCTTACGCTAACTAGTGGTACATTTGATTTAGGTGGCTATACTCTTAATGTTGGCGGCACTACAGCAATATTTACAATGGGTACAATACAAAATGGAACACTCACAATTTCAGGAGCAACAACAACAACTTTTGGTAGCAGCAATGTAACGATGAATTGCTCGGTGAATGTTACTTCAGCTTTCATCACCATGACAAAAACAACTTTTCAAAATGCTTTGACTTTGGTAAAAACTGGTTCATCAAATGACGCTAGTGCAGGTGGTAATACATTTAATGGCATTACATCTATGACAAATTCAGGAGCAGGATATTTATTATTGGGAAATGGAAGTGCAGATATTTGGAACAATAATGTAACCTTTACAAATACTGGCTCAGAGCGAATTTTATTAGCATGGACAAGTGTTGGCAATCAATTCAATGGCAATATTTATGTAAACACTTCAGGTAACGCACAAGGCATTCAATTTTGCGGTGGTAATAATACTGCAACGGCTTTGTTAGCATCGGGTAAAACTATTCAAGCTGGTTCTGGCGGCTTAACAGCAGGCTATTTGTATTTGTAACAATTTATTCAATCCGGCACAACACCTATCAATTTAACAGCAACTGGAACAGCTACTTTATATCTTGGACCATCATCAACATTTGGAGGGGCATTTACAGCTGCCGCTCCAGATATTTTGGCACAAGGGGCAACATATAATGGCAGAGCCGCTTTCACTAAAACTGGTGGAACTTCGAATCACAATAATCAATACCAAAATATTTTCAACGCATCGTGTACTATTAACCAACAAAGCAACACAGGTTATTTCATGGTGGGTTATAATTCTAATGATTTGTTTAATGATTCTATCATTGTTTCTTCAACAGGAACAGGTGGGATTTATTTAGGTTGGCAACCTGGAAGCACTGGTGCTCCTACGTTAGCGGCTGGTAAAAATATTTATGTGGGCAGCTCAGGTTTTGCCGTAGGTTCATTAAATTTAGGTGGATTTACACAGTTGGGTTCATCAACAGGAATTAATTTAACACTTACGGGTACGGCTTCATTTTATGTTTATAAAACCGCAAACCCTTGTGTATTCAATGGTATATTTAATGTTACTGCTCCAGATATTTGGGTAGAAGGTGCAACCTTCAACAACAGAGCCACTTTTACAAAAACTGGTGGAAATAGCAATCACAATTGCCAACAACAAAATATTTTCAACGCATCATTTACTATAAACCAACAAAGCAACACGGGATATTTTATGTTGGGTTATAACTCAAATGATTTGTTCAATGATTCTATTGTTGTTTCATCAACTGGAACTGGTGGAATTTATTTAGGTTATACAGCTGGAACAGGCACTCCAACGATGGCTTCAGGCAAAAATATTTTTGTTGGTAATGCTGGATTTAGCACTGGTTCGCTTGTGCTGGGTGGTTTTATTCAATTAGGAAATTCGACAGGAATTAATTTAACAATGACAGGGACTTCTTCGTTTTATATTTATAAAACAGCTGCCAATTGCATATTCAATGGAACTTTCAATGTAACTGCCCCAAATTTATGGATACAGGGAGGCACATTTAATTCTGCTGCAACCTTTACCAAAACTGGCGGTGGCGGCAATCATAATTCGCAAATCCAAAACATTTTTAATTCTACTTGTACTATCAATCAACAAAGCAACACTGGCTATTTTATGTTGGGCTACAACTCGAACGATTTGTTTAACGATAATATTATT
>CAIQHW010000015.1 GCA_903871715.1 uncultured bacterium | reverse complement strand
CAGCTCGTTTTACCACATCCATCAATCGTTCATTTTTCGATAGTAAAGAATATAAGCCTGGATATTTTACTTCGCCCATCATCACTACATCTTTTTGATAATCAAACTCGGGAATTTTGCGCACATAAATTTCATCGTATGGCTGAATAGCAAAGTTTTGAGAAGCATCATCAATGGTTAAATCAGTATTTACTTGTACTGTTTTTATAGCAATTTTTGTCGGCTCGCCTTGTTTGGTGCTTTCATTGTAATTAACAATTCGGGCTACTTCAATTCTATTGCCTGCTGCTTCGGGCATCAAACCACCAGCGTAATACAAGGCATCTTTTAGTGTTAAATTACTCCCAAAAGTGTACATACCAGGATTGCGCACCGAACCTGAAATTTTTATTTTGATAGAATCTTCAAACCGATGCTTAGAAAACACTTCAATTTTATCTAACGGTTTTAAAATATAGTTAGAGCTTACCTTGGGGAAATTTAAAACTGAATCAACATTAAACGGCAAATAGACTTTTTTTAAATCACTCATGGTTCTCAACACATATGCTTTGTTGGTGTATGTGCTGTATAAAATGCCGCCTGCTTTTTTAATCACATCAGCCACATGTGTTTCTTCGCCAATTTCATAATCATTGGGGCTACGCACAGCGCCCGATAAATTTACTTTGTTAACAATTTCAGAATCAATTTTGCTTACAAATACTTCATCCCCATCGCTTAAATTGAAGGTAGCATGCGATTTCAATACTTCATCATAATCAACATCAACCAACATTAACCGATTGTTTTGATAATGTTTTACCCGAATGTTTTTTGAAAAAGCGGTTGATTTCAATCCTCCAGAATATTTGATTAAATCAATAATAGTTTCGTTCTTTTTCAATTCATAAATCATAGGGCGTTTTACTTCGCCAATGGTAGAAACTCTTTGGTTATAAACGTTTACGATGATGTAATCATTATCTCTTAAAAAATATTCTTCGTGGGTTTCGGGGTTCATTAAAAATTCGTAGAGGTCTAATGTTTTCACAATTTTACCATCGCGTTTGATTTGAATATTGCGCAAAGTGCCCAACGAATCAGGCCCTTGAGCTGCCGCCAATGCATTAAACGCACTGTTAATAGCACTCATTGAATAGGTGCCCGGATGTTTAACTTCGCCTACTATATTTACTCTTATCACTCGAGCATAATTTAATTTGATGCCGATCTTTGAATTGTTTAAATCATAAATGCCACCAAATTTTTTAGTAATTAATTCACGAGCATCTCGATAAGCCATGCCTTTCAAATAAATTCGACCTATATTTTGTGGTTGAATAAATCCTTCGTTGTCAATTTTAAACACTTCATTATATTCTGACGAACCCCAAACCGTAATATTCAATTCATCACCTTCGTCTAAAATATAGCTATCAGGTGCTTTGCCCGATTGGTTTCTATCGAACACTGCCAAGGAAGTATTTTGAAAATAATCTAAACCATAAACCATTTTAGTATGATTGGCTGACAAATTTTTAAGTGAATCATTATCGTGAATAAGTTGCTTTAAGAATTTGTAAAACTGGTTTTGCGGTGTGTTTG
>CAIQHW010000014.1 GCA_903871715.1 uncultured bacterium | reverse complement strand
GCGATGATGATTGCTAAAGATTTTAAATGGGGGAGTTTGGTTTTGAATTGTGAAAACTTGGGCAATTATCGTCAATCAAAAATGGAATCGCTTTATACCGGCTCGGTTCAAAATCCACAGTTTAAAGGTATTTGGTCACCCATTGATGGACGAATTGTGAACTTGAGTTTAAAAATCAACTTATAATTTTATAAAACAATCAACAAAACAACCAACTTTTTATGCGAAAACAATTATTTCTTTTTTGGGCTTTTAGCCTTTCTACTTTTTATATTTCTAATGCCCAAAATAATTTCAAAATCATTCATCGAATTGTAGTACAAGGTGATGGTGGTTGGGATTATGTGGCAATGGATAATGCCAACCAACATGTATTTGTGTCGCATGGCACACAAGTGAATATATTGGATGCTTCATCAGCAAAGGAATTGGCAGTTATTCCAAACACAAAAGGAGTGCATGGTATTGCTATTGCCAACGATTTAAATAAAGGATTTACGAGCAATGGAAAAGATAGTTCAGTAACAGTTTTTGATTTAAAAACATTTGCCACCACCAACAAAATTTATGTAACAGGCAAAAACCCCGATGCCATTTTATACGATGATTTTTCGCACCGCATTTTCACTTTTAATGGCAAAGGAAAAAATGCCACCGTGATTGATGCCGCAACCGAAAAAGTAATAGGCACTATTGATATGGCTGGAAAGCCCGAATTTGCTGTATCTAACCATGCTGGCAAAATTTATGTAAACATCGAAAACAAAAATGAAGTGGTGGTCATTGATGCCAATTTGATGAAAATTGAAAAAAGATTTTCCATTGCACCTGGCGATGAACCCAGCGGATTGGCAATGGATGTGGCAACCAATCGTTTGTTTTCGGTTTGTGGAAATAAAATGCTGATAGTTTCAGATGCGTTAAATGGCAAGGTGGTGGCTAATTTACCAATTGGCGATGGTGCAGATGCCGTAGTATTTGATGAAAAAACTAAAAATATTTTTGCATCAAATGGCGAAGGCACATTAACCATTGTGCACGAAGATGGCGAAAATGCTTTTCGATTAATCAAAACCATTCAAACCCAGAAAGGTGCACGAACATTGGCTTTGAACCCTACTACGCATCATTTATTTTTGCCAGTTGCCGAATTTGAGCAAGGCGGCGATTCGGAAAAAAAGCACAAAAAAATAAAGCCCAATAGTTTTGAAGTATTGGAAATGGGCGAATAATAGGGATGAGTATGGATTTGAATGAATTGAACAGTGGTATTTATTTAGTAAATGTACAATCGGAAGGTTATACCGAAACTAAAAAATTGGTGGTGAATAAATAGTCATCAGTTTACAGTTATCAGTATTCATGCTGGCGCAAGTTTGCAGCATTGATTTGTGTGGTGGGGAACTTGTGCCAAAATGTTTCAGACACAAGTCGGCAATGCTCAAATCCTCTCCTTCAGACTTGCGCCAGCGGTGGTGGGGGTGCTGGTGGCATAAAAAAATCCCCCTAACCCCCTTTTAAGGGGGAATTGCGGCACGGCTTTAATTAGCAAATTAGCTTACTCTGCCGAGGTTCGTGTCCCCACGAAACTCCATAATTTTAGACTGTTTTATTTTCTTTTGGCTTGAACCAAAAGAAACAAAAGTTCAAGCCTGATTAAAAATTGCTAAAAAAAATCGCCCAACCTCGAAGAAAAAAACTTGTCAGCCGAATTGTGTTGGAGAACAATAGTAGATTTTG
>CAIQHW010000013.1 GCA_903871715.1 uncultured bacterium | reverse complement strand
TATCAGACGTTTTTTTTAATAGGTAGCTTAGCTCTCCTTTTTGATTGAATAAAATAAAATGCAAAAATTTAATATTTAGAGAATCAAAACAAAATGAAGGCAATTAAATCAAACCTGTGATTTTTTATCAACAAAATGGTTTAATTTAAGAACGCAAATAGAGTACTATTAAAATAGCAAAACCCAGCAGTATCCGATAAGTGCCAAAGATTCTAAAACCATGTTTAGTGAGATAATTGATGAAGAATTTGACAGCCATTAATGCTACTAAAAAGGAAATCAAACACCCAATGGCAAACACCAACAAATTGTGATGCGTAAATAAAGTTTGTAAATTTTCGCTCCCAAAAATATCATGTAAAGTACTAATTTTAATGACTTTGGCTTGTTCTTCGGTTAGTTGATGGGCAATTAAATAATTGCTTTTACAAGCATCGTAAAATGATTTCACACTTGCAGCAATCATGGTTGGCACTGCTAAAAAGAAAGAGAATTCGGCAGCTAATCTTCTGGTCAATTTTTGTTGCATGCCACCTACAATAGTTGCGGCACTGCGACTTAAGCCTGGGAAAACAATTGACAAAGTTTGAAAACTGCCAATAATAAATGCTTTAAAGTAGCTGATGTTTTTTTCTTCATCATCATTGTTGCCTTTAATAATTTTATCAATAAATAACAATAAAATACCGCCTGCAATCATAACCAATGCAATGAAATTAAGATTGCTTAATGCAGCATCAATGTGCTTTTTGAGCAACATACCTATAATTAATGCAGGGATAAAAGCCACTATTAATTTTAGATAAAAAGTGTAGTGTTTGAAATCGAAAAACTTTTTTCGATACACCACCACCACGGAAAATATGGCTGCCAATTGAATTACGACTTCAAACATTTCTGCAAATGGTGTGTTTCCATCAATGCCTAAAAGTGGGTTGGCAAATTTCATGTGTGCTGTGCTACTGATGGGTAAAAACTCGGTTATGCCTTCAATAATAGCTATGATAATGGCTTGAAGAATAGTCATGATAGGTTATGAATGGTTATGAATGTTGAATTATGAACGATAATTCATCATTCATAACGAAGTTGATAAAATAAAAAAACTCGACAAATTTTTGTTTGAGATTAGGCTACAGAATGTTTTCTTAAGATAGCGTAAATGCCCACACCAAAGCCAATTAGAATAACCATGGGAGCTAAAGTAACGCGTTGAAAACTGTATAAAGTTTCGGGATGAAACTCGGCTACATTGGGTGATTTGCCGCCACTCATTAACATAAAACCGATGGCTACTAACACAACGCAAGCACCTAAAAGTAAGTAGCTAGTTTTATCAAATAATAAAACGCCGTTATAGTTTTTTAATGTAAGAGTAGCTTGTTTTTTAACCACTGTGTTTTTTGCTGTTGTTGTTTTCGATTGACTCATTTTTATAAATTAATTTGTTTGTAAAACGATTATTTTTTGAGATTATTTTTAATTAATAAAGTTCATCTAGTTTCAACTTCAAATATTTTGTTACGGAACGATAAGTGCTCCACATTGAAATAGCAACGCCAATAATAATGACCACTAAAAATAGTAAAGCATAATCAGCTGGTTGAATAAGCGAAGATAATTCGGGAATTATTTTGTTGGCGTAAAATCCTAACACCGCCAATAAAATTATTGCCAACAATGCGCTCAATAGCCCATTAACAAATGAACGCAGCACAAACGGTTTGCTAATAAACCATCGTGTAGCACCTACTAATTGCATACTTTTTATCAAGAAACGATTACTATACATCACCAATTTGATGGTGTTATCAATCAATGCAACAGCAATAAAAAACAACATCAGTACTACGACAAAAATGATGATAGAAATTTTTCGAGCATTTTGATTCATGCTTTCTACCAGTGAATGTTGGTAATACAATTCTTTTACTTGGCGCGTAGCAAGATATTTGGTCTCAATTAGTTTGATAGAATCGGTTTGAGTAAAATCACTTTTTAAATGAAAATTAATAGAAGCATACAAAGGATTGTATTCAATCAACTCCATAAAATCTTCTTGAAAATTTTTTCTAAACCGATCCAAAGCCGCTTGTTTGCTCACATACTCGGATGATTTTATGTGCGGATTGTGGTCTAAATTTTTTTTGATAATGGTGGCTTGTTCGGGTGTGCAGGTGTCCATCAATATCAAACTAAACTCTACATTTTCTTTAAAATAATCGCTCAACTTTTGCGCATTTAAAACCACAATGCCAAGCAACCCTAGCATAAACAGCACCAAGGCTACCCCAAATATGGAATAGACATAAGATGGTTTTGCTTTTTCCGAATATTTTTTTCCGAATTGTAATGCCATATTTTATTTTCCGTGGGCGAAAATAACAATAAAATGTTTTAGTCTTGTTTGTTTATTGATAAAAATGCAACAGAAGTTTGTATGTAGATAAGATGTCTAACAAAAATCATTTTGCAAATTAATAATCTACTTTGCATTTTAAAATGCCTTTATTGCTTTACCTTTGCGGACTTTTTTAATTTGAAAAAGCATTCTAAAACATCATTATGAACATCAGAAACATCGCCATTATCGCACACGTTGACCATGGCAAAACAACTTTAGTAGATAAAATTTTACACCAAACCAATGTATTTCGTAGCAACCAAGAAACGGGCGAATTAATTATGGATAGCAATGATTTGGAGAGAGAACGTGGTATTACCATCTTTTCAAAAAATGCATCGGTAATGTATAAAGACACTAAAATTAACATCATTGATACACCAGGCCATGCTGATTTTGGCGGCGAAGTAGAACGTGTTTTAAAAATGGCTGATGGGGTAATTTTATTGGTAGATGCCTTTGAAGGACCTATGCCACAAACTCGATTCGTGTTGCAAAAGGCTTTGACATTGGGTTTAAAACCAATAGTGGTAGTAAATAAAGTAGATAAAGCCAATTGCCGCCCAGATGAAGTACATGAAGCTGTGTTCGATTTATTCTTTCAATTGGATGCTAATAATGAGCAATTGGATTTTCCAACTATTTATGGTTCATCAAAAAATGGATGGATGAGCACCGATTATAAAGTGCCCACCGAAAATATTTTTGCTTTGTTAGATACTGTTTTGTCGTATGTTCCAGCTCCGGTGGTACCCGAGGGCAATTTGCAATTGCAAATTACTTCGTTAGATTATTCCACATTCACTGGTCGAATTGCGGTTGGAAAATTAACCAGAGGAACTATAAAAGAAGGGCAACCAGTGTGCTTGGTAAAAGTAGATGGCACTATTAAAAAACAAAGAGTAAAAGAACTGTTTACATTTGAAGCATTGGGCAAAAAGAAAGTAAGCGAAGTGCAAGGTGGCGATATTTGCGGCATTGTGGGCATCGAAGATTTTGCGATTGGCGATACCATTGCCGATTATGAAAATCCCGAAGCGATGCCAGTTACAAAAATTGATGAGCCAACAATGAACATGTTGTTTACCATCAACACTTCACCTTTCTTTGGTAAAGAAGGCAAGTTTGTAACATCACGCCATTTAAGAGATAGATTGTTTAAAGAAACAGAAAAAAACTTGGCGTTAAAAGTAGAAGAAACTGATTCACCCGATTCGTATTTAGTTTATGGTCGTGGTATTTTGCATTTAGGTATATTGATAGAAACCATGCGCCGCGAAGGTTACGAGTTGCAAGTAGGGCAACCGCAGGTAATTGTAAAACATATTGATGGTGTAAAATGCGAACCTTATGAATCGCTGGTAGTAGATGTGCCTGAAGAATTTGCAGGCAAAGTAATTGAATTGGTAAGCATGCGCAAAGGCGAAATGCTGACTATGCAAGCCAAAGGCTCGATGCAGCATTTAGAATTCAATATTCCCTCTCGAGGCTTAATTGGTTTGCGTAATCAAATGCTTACAGCCACTACTGGTGAAGCTATTATGGCGCATCGGTTTACTGCATTTGAACCTTGGAAAGGAAATATACCTGGTCGAATTAATGGCGTATTAATTGCCAAAGAGCCAGGCGATACAACGGCTTATTCGATTGATAAATTACAAGACCGTGGTTCGTTTTTTGTAGACCCAGGTGAAGCAATTTATGAAGGTATGATTATTGGCGAACACATTCGCCCAACCGATTTGGTCATCAATCCAATTGTAGGTAAAAAACTAACCAACATGAGAGCCAGCGGCACCGACGGCACAACTAAAATTACACCTAAGCGTCAGTTTAGCTTAGAAGAGTGTATGGAATATATTGAT
>CAIQHW010000012.1 GCA_903871715.1 uncultured bacterium | reverse complement strand
TTACTTTTGATGATGCTACTTACAAAAAATATGTGGTGATTGATACCACTTCATCATTTCGTTGGCAAGTTTGTAAAACCAACAAAACTGGTTTTGGAAGCGGAACTACAACAAAGGTAATCGTTACAGATTCGTCAAAATCTTATCCAAAAAATGATACGTCAAGGTTTATTGTTAAGTTTGATTCATTGCTTTATATGAATGGGCAATTAGTTCAAGGAGTGATTGCAAATATGTATTTCGATTTTGCATTTAGATTGAATACAGATTCGTCAAAAGATTTTTGTCAATTAGATTTTAGTTATGATAAAGGAAACACTTGGTTTTTAGCTAAAGATTATGGCTGTTCTTCAAACTTTAATTATAAAAACTCCGGTTTTAATGATAGTGCATTGTTTACAGGAAAATTCACTGGATGGAAAAATGCTGTTTTCTTTTTGAATCCGTGTGGGTGTCCAGTCAGAATAAAATCTGGAAACTGGCCTCCAATTTATCATAATCAGAATTCCATTTGGTTTCGGTTCTCTTTGCTCACTGACTCTATATTAGATAGTTTACCTGGCTGGGAAATTGATAGTATTTCATTTGAAAGAGATTGGTGGCAATATTGCCCAGGCGGTATTGAAAGTATTACATCCAACAATCCCATCACCATTTCTCCAAATCCATCTTCTTCTGATTTTAATTTAACAACTTCCGAAATAATTGCTGTAAAAGGTTATTCCATCAATGTTTCAAATGTTTTAGGCGAAACAATTTTTACAAAAGAAAAAATTACGCAAGCAAATTTCAATTTGAATGCTTCTGATTTTCAAAATGGAATTTATTTGCTAAAAATTCATGCAGATGGTTTTGCAGATAGTTTTCAGAAAATTGCAGTGCAGCATTAAATTTGAATAATGAATATCAAAGCCGAAATACTGGCAAAACATAATCAGGCACAACGCGATAAAATTGTAAAATATGTAGGCGATAACAAAGAGCGTTTTGATGAAATGATGCAATTGTTTCTGGGTGGAAATTATCGCATCACTCAGCGTATCTCTTGGCCTGTAAGCAATGCAGCCATTTTGCATCCGCAATTAATAAAACCTTATTTGCCTAAAATGATAAAACAGTTGCGCAATGAAAAATTGCATGTGGCTGTTAAACGCAATACAGTAAGGCTTTTGCAGTTTATCGAAATTCCTGAAAAATTAATGGGCGAAACAGTTTCTATCTGTTTTGATTTATTAAACAACCCCAAAGAAGCTATTGCCGTAAAAGCTTTTTGCATGACAGTAATTTATAACTGCACCAAAAAATTTCCGGCATTAAAAGATGAATTAGCCCTGAGCATTAAAGACCAGATAGTATTGCCCACTGCATCGGCAGGCATTAAAAACAGAGGCAATAAAGTTTTGAAATTATTAGAACAAAGCGCTTGATTTATGCTTGTGCTGTTGCAATGGCATTGGGCATTAAAAAGGATTTCAGTTTTTATGTGTTAATCGTTTTATGTTTAGGGCAATAGTATTCAACAACAAATATGTTCAGGCACTACAACAAAACACGAACCCTTAGTCACAATTTAAAAATTGCTTCGTTGTTGTCGTTTGTGGCAGGGTGTGTAAATGTTGCCGGATTTTTAGCCGTGCAAAAGCTGACCACTAATGTAACAGGGCATTTTGCCTTTTTTGTGGATGAAGTATTCAAATTGAATTTCTGGCAAGGGTTTATTTATTTTTTATACATCCTTTTCTTTTTCATGGGTTCATTTGTTTCTAATTTCATTATTGAAATCATTGCCAAAAAAAGCGACCATTATATTTATATCGTTCTGGCATCAATCGAATGTTTGATTTTGTTTTCAGTAGCATTTTTCGGGCAGCAATTAATTGCCCACTATCCTGATGTGATTGCTTTTAGTTTGTTGTTTGCAATGGGCTTACAAAATTCGATGGTAACTACTATTTCAAAAGCAAGTGTTAGAACTACGCATTTAACAGGTTTATTCACTGATTTGGGTATTGAATTATCGCAATTGTTTTTTTATAAAACCCTTGAACAACGTCATCGGCTTTTATCATCTGTAAAATTGCGCCTCACTATTATCAGTTTCTTTTTTATTGGTGGTATAGTTGGGGGTATATTTTATTCCCGATTGCAATTGCATGTATTAACCATTGCTGCGGCTACATTAGCCATCGGTTTAATTTACGACAGCGTAAAATTTCGTGTGCTTTTACTACACCGAAAATTAAAAGGGAATGGGTAAAATTGCTTATATTTGATTCAGCTAAAAAAATCAATTATGCAAAAAGCATTTTTTCTACTTGTTGTTTTTTCAATTTCATTTTGTTTGAAATCGTTGGGGCAGATTCTATATTTTCCAATTGATTCATGCAATTTCGATAATGGTATTTGTTCGCAAATTGCAGTATCAACCGATACACAAAATATTTTTCAAATTGGCTCACCACACAAAATTTTCTTTGGCAATACTTATTCACAGCCCAATGCCATCATGACTGATAGCATTCATCCTTACAAAAAAAATAATTTTTCGTATTTTGATTATTATTTAAATTCTTTAAATGGTTTCCCAGGAGGTTTCCAAATCTCTTTCAGCCATAAGTTTGAAACTGATACATTGAAAGACGTAGGATATGTTTTGTTTTCTAGTGATTCAGGACAAACATGGTTAGACATTGGTTTAGTAAATAACTATAATGCTTGGTATTCAATTCCAACAGTGGAAAATTTTAAGAATGATACAGTTTGTAATCCTCAAGTATATCCGTTTACAGGAAAATCTAATGGTTGGATTCGAACCGAAATTAATTTGATTTTATTACTGCCGGCAAGATTAAGTTCTGGTTTTTCAAATTCATTTGTTTTCAGATTCTGTTTTGTTAGTGACTCAATTAATAACAACAAAGCTGGTTGGATTATTGACAACATTAATCTATCTCGTATTCA
>CAIQHW010000011.1 GCA_903871715.1 uncultured bacterium | reverse complement strand
GATCTATTAATAGCATTGAAAGAAAAAGTGAAACACAATAATGAAAAGGATTTACTAAAAAATAAAACCGAATTAACGAATGAATTGAACAGGATAATTGCTGGATTTTATTTTCATGAAAGTGGTTTGGTAGAAAATACTTTTAAACATGATGAAGAGCTACAAACGGCTATCACAGTGCTTCATGACGATAATCGGTATAAACAAATTTTAGCGAAACGATAACCACTAAGGCACTTAGAACACAAAGAAACACTAAGTAATGATGACGCAGAATTTTGTAAATAACATCGCTTATAAAATTGTTGGTTGTGCCATCGAAGTGCATAAACATATTGGTCCAGGATTATTAGAATCGGTGTATGAAGAATGTTTGATAGAAGAAATGAAGAAAGCAAATTTGGATGTTCAATCGCAATTATATGTGCCAGTAATTTATAAAGGTAAAACCTTAAAAGGCTCATTAAAGCTCGACTTGTTGGTTGAAAATGTGGTGATTGTAGAATTGAAAGCAGTGGAAACAATGATTCCGCTTTTCAAAGCGCAGTTGGTTTCTTATTTAAAATTAACGAATAAACCAAAAGGACTTTTGATAAATTTTCATTGCGAAAATATCACTAGCAATTTGGTTTCATTAGTAACAGAAGAATTTTCAAAATTGCCAAAAGAAAACTAAGTGAACCTTTTGTGTGCTTAGTGTCTTAGTGGTTTAAAAGAATAAAAATGAAGTGGAATAAAAAAATTATCATCATCGCAAGTGCTTGTGTGGTATGCCTTGCAGCCGCTGATTCGTATTTTGAAATCAATAAGCAAATTGATGTTTTCAGTTCGCTGTATAAAGAAATTAACAGCAATTATGTGGATGCGATTGACCCCGATAGATTTGTAGGAACGGGCATTGATGCCATGCTGGAGTCGTTAGACCCTTACACCAATTTGATTACGGAAGAAGATTTGGATAATTATAAATTTCAAACCACAGGCAAATATGGCGGCATTGGTGCACAGGTGAGAGAAGAGGGCGATTATATTTTGATTTCAGAACCTTACGAAGGCTTTCCAGCCCAACGTGCAGGCTTGCAAGCTGGTGACGCAATAATGAGTGTGGATGGAATTAGTTGTAAAAATAAAACAGTAGATGAGGTAAGCCATTTGTTGAAAGGCACGCCCGGCACAGCTTTTAAGATTGCTGTGAAACGACAAGGAGTGAATGATGAAATAGTGAAAACAGTGAACCGAGAAGAAGTAACAATAAAAAGTGTGTCGTATGTGGGCATGATAAATGAACAAACGGGCTACATTAAATTTCTGCAATTCACTGATAACAGTGCTCGTGAGCTATCGGAAGCATTGCAAGCATTGAAAAAAAACAATCCAAATTTAAAAAGTTTGGTGTTGGATTTGCGCAGCAATCCTGGTGGATTATTGAACGAAGCGATTGATATTGCGAATCTGTTTATTACTCGAGGGGCAGATGTGGTAAGCACCAGGGGCAAGGTAAGCGACTGGGATAAAAAATACAATGCGCTCAATTATCCATTTGATACAAATATTCCTTTGGCAATTTTAACGAATCATAATTCGGCAAGTGCTTCGGAAATTGTAACTGGGGTAATGCAAGATTATGACAGAGCGGTTATCATTGGGCAACGCACATATGGCAAGGGTTTGGTGCAAACTACACGACCGTTGCCTTATGGGAATCGGTTGAAAATTACGACTGCAAAATATTATATCCCCAGCGGCAGATGCATTCAGGCTTTGGATTATACGCATCGAAATGCGGATGGCAGTGTAGGTAAAGTGCCTGATTCTTTGAAGCATGAATTTAAAACAAAGAATGGTCGCAAAGTGTATGATGGCGGCGGCATTGAGCCTGACGTGAAAATGAATGAAGTTGATTTAAGCAGATTGGGGCAAGAACTTTTGTTTAAAAACATTTTGTTTGATTATGCTACACAATATAAAATCAATCATGCTACAATCGCAGCTGCTAAAGCATTTCGGCTAACTGATGCTGAGTTTGATGAGTTCGTAAAATTTGCTGCATCGAAAAAATTTGAACACAAATCTGAAAGCGAATCTGCAATGAATGATTTGAAAAGCGAAGCCGAAAAGGAAAAATATTTCGACGATTTTAAAAATGAGTTTACCGCTTTGCAAAACAAATTGCAACGAGATAAATCGCAGGATATTTATTTGAACAAAAAAGAAATTACGGAGTTGTTGGAAAATGAAATTGTGAGCCGATATTATTTTCAAAAAGGTAGGATTGAAGCAGATTTCAACAACGATCCTGATATTTTAAAAGCCACCGAAATTTTACAAAATGCAACCGAATACAATTCGATTTTGACAGCGAAAAAATAAGTTGCTGTGGCTTAATTCAGATTCATTTTTTCTTTCCAGTTTTTTAAAATCTGCAAACCTTGTTTTGTTAAAATAGATTCGGGATGAAACTGCAAACCCACAATTGGCAAGGCGGGATGAGCAATGCCCATGACTTCCTCATCAACCGTTTTGCAAATTATTTGTAGTGCTGTTTGTTCTACATTTTTTAAAATGAGTGAATGATAGCGCATGGCATCAAACGGCGATGAAATATTTTGAAACATAAAATGCTGCTGGTGAAAAATAGCCGAAGTCTTTCCATGAAGCGGCTTTTCAGATTTTAATAAAGGGACTCCAAAAAATTCGCCAATGGCTTGATGCCCTAAACAAATCCCCAATAAAGGAGTAGTTTGGTGAAATTGCTCAACTACTTCTAACATTACGCCGCTATCTTTTGGTCTGTTTGGCCCAGGTCCTAAAACTATTGCCTGTGGCTGCATGGTGCTGATTTCATCACAACTGATTTCGTTATTTTTTTTTACGAATACATCTAAACCAAGTTGATGAAAATAATCAACTTGCATAAAAGTAAACGAATCGAAATTGTCGAGAAATAAAATCATGCAAAGAAAAAATGGAGCAATTATTTCTTCAAAGGTTCGCTGGCAGCTAAAGTTATTTTTCGCTCGGTAGTGTTGTATGGACCGGCTATTAATGTGCCTTTTTTATCTACCAATTCTAACTTGATAATATTTTCACCCATTGGCAAACCTTCTATAAGATAAGGTTTCCAGTCGGTTAGCATAAATGTTTTTCCATTAATCGTGGCTTTTACTTTATTTCCTTTTGGCGACAAAATGGTGTTTACTAAATAAAAGTCGAGTAATACTTTTGCAGTATCGGCGCCCACATAAATTCCTTTTGGTCGGCTAAAAAACAACATCGGTTTTGTTAAATCATAAGTCGGCAATTGATGGTCACCCACACTAAACTGTTTTATTACAAAAGACGATTTTGATTTGATACTTTCATGATAAGAACGCGATAAGAATGCTAGCAAAATATGATTGCCATTATTTAAAAAAGTCTTTGTTTGTGGCTTGTAGAGTGCTTCGTAGGGTTTATTGTCTAAAATGAAATGAATGTGTTGCCCTTTAGCTGAATTAGCGCAATGCTTACTTGAATAATCAGGTGTAAGATTTCCCAATGAAAAATTTTCGGTTGAAAATTTAAACAAAACAGTATCGGATTTTTCTAAATTGAAATTGCTTGGCGATAACAATTCTAACTTTGCATCTGGAAATTCGTAACTCTCTTTTTGCATAGTCAGTTTGATATTGCCTTGCATCATTACCACTTGTGCCATGAGTATTTGCGCACCTAAAATAAGTAAAGAAAGGAAAAATATTTTTTTCATGATTAAAATTTTTGAATGCAAATTTCATCATTATTTTGCAGACAAACGGAAAGTTTTAAACTTTTATGCTACACTTTTTTAAAAATTGAAAATCTTATTTACAAAATGAAAGTGTTTTTTATCGCTTTTTTATTTTTTAACTGTTGTTCAATTGCTTTGCAAACTAAAGCACAGCAAGCATTGGAAGTGTTTCAGCTTACTAAAAACGAGCATAATGAAATTATTCGACAATCTTATTTTTTAAAAGAAAATCAAAAAGCAAAAGTGAAATTAAAAGCACCAGACTATGGATTTATGAATGGGATTGTGCAACAAATTGCTGATACATTTTTGATGATTGACAGTCAAAAAATTTCTTACAATCAAATTAGTTCTATCGCTTTCAAAAAACAAAATGCAAGCTATAAAACGGAGCATTTAAAAGGCTTAGCTCTTACAGCACCAGCAACAGTTTTTTCTTCGTTGCTTATTTATAGTTATGCATCTGGCAATAAAAGCCAAGCCCAAAGCTGTGTTGGCGGCGTAGGCACTTTAATTTTTATTCCTGCGGCAATTATTTGGGGTGTGCCATTGTTGTTTTCAAACAAAACAAATTTTGACTTGGAAAACAAAAAATGGAGTTGGAATTTGGTGAAGAAATAGACAAATACCGTTGATAATTCTTAGGGATTAAACTTCAACACTTCTTTCAAAGAAGAAAAACAATGTACGTTGTTTAATTTCGTTTTAGACATTTGAAAAGCTTGACAACCTGCTACCATTAATTTAATAGGATTGTTATTTTTTGCAATTCCAGTAAGCACTTCAGCAGTTTGTTTGATATGAACCGAGCCAGTTAAAACGGTAAATAAATAATCTGGTTCATAGGCGTCTACTACAGGCTGAATATCTTTGTATGGCAAATTTGCACCCAAGTAAATGATTTGATGATGCTGCGTTTTTAAAAGGTAAGCAAAAAATAAAAGTGATAGTTCATGCATTTCATGCTGTGGTAAAAACAGCATCACTTTTTTCGATTGTGAAGTAATGTTTACAACTTGCCCATCAATGGCAACAATTATTTTTTGGCGAATTAAATTGCTAATAAAATGTTCCTGCGCTGGCGTTACGCTGCCTGTCATCCAAAGGATGCCAATTTTTTCTAAAAATGGATACACAATATCCAACATCACTGTTTTAAACCCATGCTGAATAATGGCTGCGTTTAAAATTTTTTCAAACAACAATTCATCAAATGTAACCATACATTTGATGAGTTGGTCCATAGTCATTTGATAAGTGCAGCAAACATTTTCCATTTCGCAAACACGGCTCTGTATCTCATCTTTACAAAGCTCTGCAATTTTCGAAATTTTAATTCCGTTACGATTTAATAACGAAACATTCATCATCAATTTCACTTCCTCATCAGTGTAAAATCTAATTTTGGAATCGCTGCGTTTAGGCTTTAAAATGCCATAGCGTTGTTCCCACACACGAAGCGTATGGGGCTTGATACCACTCAATTTGGCAATGTCGCTAATAGAATATTTTACTTGGCTTTTTGACATTTATACCTCGTTAACAATGAGAAACTAAAAAAGTTCAAAAAAAAAATTGCTTTGGTAAAATATTTCTGTTTAACTTTGCAATCTAAATAATTAAACAAAATGGAAGCATCATTAGACCACTTTCAAACCGACATTATAAACTTTTCTGCCACACTTCGTCCGTTTGCTTACAACCTTACCAAAGACATGGAAGAGGCGAAAGACTTGGTTCAGGAAACAGTTTTCAAAGCTTTACGCTACAAAGATAAGTTCAACGAAGGTACTAATTTAAAAGCATGGATGTTTACTATCATGCGCAATATTTTCATCAACAATTATCGTCGCAAAGTGAAACAAAATACAATTGTAGATACTTCCGATAATCAATACGTTATCAATTCATCACCCATTGTAGCTCGAAATGATGGCGAAAATAAAATGGTAATGAAAGACATTACCAACGCTATTGAAGTGTTGCAAGATGAAGTGAAAGTGCCATTTATGATGCACTTTGAAGGGTTTAAATATCAAGAAATTGCTGAAGAATTAGCTTTGCCATTAGGAACTGTAAAAAGTAGAATTTTCTTTGCTCGAAAAGAATTGAAAAAGAAATTGTACATGTACGAAAATTAAAAAAGCTACTCGAAAATTGCTTCACGAG
>CAIQHW010000010.1 GCA_903871715.1 uncultured bacterium | reverse complement strand
TGGTGCAAGTCTGAAGCATAGCCATCAACTGTTTGCCGACTTGTGCCTATAACTCCAACTATCATACTATTTATCATCACCCTATTTTAATTGCAAAGTTAGCACAAGTTCCCCACCGCACAAACCAACGCTGCAAACTTGTGCCAGCGGTTTAAATGGTGAGTCGAAAAAAAATAATGGCAAATTTAAAAACAAATTGCAAAGCCATGTATTTTTCCATAATCATTCAAAATCAAACAGTTACAAATTTTAAGCACGTGTTTGAGCTTTAAAAGCACGTGCTTTTAGCGTAGAAACACGTGCTTGCAAGTTTCAAACACCTGATTCCAAACCTCAGCTACGTGTTTGGAAAACAGAAGCACATGCTTGAAAAGTCCAGATACATGTATGGCTTTTAGAAGTACGTGTATGGACAATAAAAACACGTGCTTTTATTATCCAAACAAGTCAATTTACTCGCCAAATTGTTTGCTCACCACCAAATCTTTGCTGCCAGCGGTGTACACATAAAATCCTTCGCCGCTTTTTACGCCCAATTTTCCTGCCGCCACCATATTTATAAGCAACGGGCAAGGCGAATATTTGGTGTTGCCAAAGCCATATTGCAATACTCTTAAAATAGCTAAACAAGTGTCGAGCCCAATAAAATCGGCTAATTGCAAAGGTCCCATGGGATGCGCCATGCCCAGTTTCATCACCGAATCAATTTCTGCCACACCGCCCACGCCTTGAAACAAAGTTTCGATGGCTTCATTAATCATCGGCATCAAAATACGGTTGCTCACAAAACCTGCATAATCGTTTACCACCACCGGAATTTTGTTCAGCTTTTTTGAAATTTCAACAATCGTTTCACTCACTTCTTTTGAAGTAGAATAGCCATTGATAATTTCTACCAACTTCATCACTGGCACAGGATTCATAAAGTGCATCCCAATTACTTTATCGGCTCTGTTTGTTGCTGCCGCAATTTTTGTAATGGAAATGGAAGAAGTATTGCTGGCTAAAATGCAAGCTGATGGCGCATTGACATCAATCTCCTTAAAAATTTTCAGTTTCAATTCCACATTTTCAGTAGCAGCTTCTACTACCAAATCAGCATTTTTTACACCATCGGCAATAGAAATATTAGTGGCAATATTTTTTACACAATCATCCATTTGTTGTGGCGTAATCGTGTTTTTCGACAACATTCTTTCGTTGTTTTTTTTGATAGTTGCCACTGCTTTTTCTAAAGCTGTTGGCGATACATCAATCAAATTAACCGAATAGCCATGCAGCGAAAACACATGTGCAATGCCGTTTCCCATTTGTCCTGCGCCAATTACTGAAATGTTTTTCATGTAGTATATTGTTTTTGAAAAAATAAATTATCTGCTATAATTAGGTGCTTCTTTAGTAATCACCACATCGTGTGCATGGCTTTCGCGAACGCCAGCAGCGGTGATTTGCACAAATTGAGCTTGTTGTAAAGCAGCAATATCTTTTGCACCGCAATAACCCATGCCTGCTCGTAATCCGCCTACATATTGTACCATCACTTCGGCTAAAGTGCCTTTAAATGGAACTCTGCCCACAATTCCTTCGGGCACTAATTTTTTCACATCCTCCTCCACATCTTGAAAATAGCGGTCTTTGCTGCCATCTTGCATCGCTTCTACCGAGCCCATGCCGCGATACGATTTGAATTTTCGAGCTTCAAAAATAATCGTTTCACCCGGCGATTCTTCGGTACCAGCAAAAATACTTCCAGCCATAATCGCATCGGCGCCAGCGGCAATTGCTTTCACAAAGTCGCCAGTATAGCGTATTCCACCATCGGCAATAATTTTTGTGGTTGTATTTTTCAAGGCTAATTTTGCTTCGTAAATGGCTGTTAATTGCGGCACACCTGCACCAGTTACAATTCGTGTGGTGCAAATAGAACCAGGTCCAACGCCCACTTTCACGGCATCTACACCTGCATCACTCAAGGCTTTTGCGCCTGCACCTGTGGCAATATTGCCAGCCACAATATTTAATTTTGGATAAGCCTTACGCACTTTTTTTACCATATCCAACACACCTTGCGAATGACCATGTGCTGTATCAATTGTAATCACATCAGCCCCTTCATGTACTAACGCTGCAATACGTTCCAACGTATCTTTAGTAACGCCCACAGCAGCGCCCACCAACAATCTACCCAATTTATCTTTGCTGGCGTTGGGATGACTACTCAACTTTTGAATGTCTTTATAAGTGATTAAACCCACCAACTTTTTATGC
>CAIQHW010000009.1 GCA_903871715.1 uncultured bacterium | reverse complement strand
GCCACAAAAATGAACAACAAAATTTTAAACCACCAAGTATCCCAAAATGGTGGATGGACTGTAATTAAAAGTGAAAATGCTTTTTCGTTCCAATGCATCCCATCATAACTTGTTTTGATTTTTAAATAATAATTACCCCCCTTTAAATTAGCGTAAGCCCCATTACAGCTGGGTTTTGCATCAATCCAATCTTTATCAAATCCAGTTAACTGATACGCCAATTTTACTTTTTCGGATGCAGTAAAACCTAATGATGAAAATTCAAAACGAAAATTTTGATGGTAATTTAAATCCAATTTTTCAATGTCATTCACATCTTCTTTCCATTCTTTTTCATTTACTTCAAACGAATTAATGATGGCAGGCGGTGGCTGTAATTGTAATTCTTTTTCAAAATCTTTATCGTTCCAAAATTCTAAACCATTGCTTATGCCTAATGATAAATCTCCATTTTTCAGGGCTAGTAAATTGCAATCGGCATTGAATTGAAACATGCCTTGGGCTTGGGAATAATTCGTGAATTTATTTTTTGAGGTTTCAAAAAATGTAATTCCAGAAGAACTATTTAGCCACACGTTGTTATTTTTATCTACCACACAATTACTGTAATGATTGGTAAGTAAATTATTTTTTTCAGTGGTAAAATGAATCAATTTTTCATCCGCCGAAAAAGGACTTTGTAATTTAACAACACCAAATTTATACAAGCAAATTACCAACGACCCATCTTTCAATTGGCAAATACTTAACGGATTATTTTTCAGTAACTCATATTTTTTTCCAAAGTTGACAACTAAATTTTTGGCAGCGTTGTAATAAGTTAATCCATAACCATTCATACTGCTTAACCAAATGCCACCATTTTTTTTATCCGCAAATAAGCATACAATATAACTGGTGTTGGGTATTTCCTTTTTCAAATCTGTTGGAGTAATTTCCTTTATTAAACCGTTGCTGTTGTTGTATTGCAAGAGCTTTCCAAAATCATTTGCCAACCACAAATTGTTGTTGGTATCTAATGTTGTGCAACCAAATGTTCGTTCTGATTTTATATTGTTGTAGGCAAAAAAGTTGCTGAACTGTTTTGTTCTAGTATCAAAAATGCAATACAGTTTTTCGTTTAACAACAACAACTGTTTTTCATTTTTATTAAAAACTTCTATTGCATAGGTGTTGCAATTTTTTTCATTTTTCAATAGTTCGTTTTCAATAAAAGTTGTTTTTTTTGAGTGTAGATTGTAAATGAAAATTCCTTTTTTTTGAGCCGAAGTAAGATAAATAATTGAATCATCATCTAATTGGAACTGCGATGTGATAAAAGCTTTATCGATGTTTGCAGTTTTTATTTCTGCAAAATGAAATTGAGATTCTTGTAAATTGATTTTCAAAATTTGGTTAAACGAATTAGAGCTCCAGCAGTTTTTATTTCTGTCAATAAACAATTCCCAAGCATTGGCATTTTCAATTTTCCCATCGCTTGCAATTTTACAAACTGAAGTAAATTGTTGAGTAGCCGCATTAAATATTTTCAGCCCTTCATCGGCTGTACTCAACCAAAATTCATTTTCATTTTTGGGTTGTATGTCAATGGCAATGTTGGTAGCACAATCAATTTTATTTTCGTTCCAAATCAATCGTTCAAAAGTTTTTTTTACCACATTGTATTTCAACAATCCGCCACCCCAAATGCATACCCAAAGTATGTTTTCATCTTGAGCAAAAACTTTGGGTACTGTATTTTCACAACCTACATTTTTATTGAGTGAAGGCAATTTTATTTTTTCAAAGGTTTTGCTGGAAGGAAAAAAATGTATCAAACCGTCGTTGGTTGAAACGAAAAATGAACCATCTTTCATAGGTTGCAAATTGCTACATGTGCTCACCGAAACCCAACGTTTGGCATAGGCCGAATCAGCAGTGAATAAATAATTTTCGGAAGTAAATGTTTTTAAATCAACATGCAACAATCCGAAAAATAGTGTGGTAAGCCACAGGGAATTTTCATTTTCAAAATAAGCTGACGAATATTCGATATGTTGATGCAATTTGTTTTTTAAAATTATTTTTTCGGTTTGAAACGAATGAATATTCCACCAATACAAACCATTGTTTTCGATGTACAACAACAATCTGTTTTTATGCAATAACAGAGGTACAATTTTAGAAGTTACTTGTGCATTTGAGTCTATTTGATGTAAACTAAAAAGCCGAAAGTGACTGCCATCAAAGCGATACAAGCCATTGGTGCAGCCCATCCATAAAAACCCTTTTTCATCTTGCTCTATTTTATTGGCATCGCCGCTGGAAATAAAACCTTCGGCTTTTGCATAGGTTTTGAAATGTAAATAAGCAGCTTTTTGCGCAACAGCATTTACACAAAACACCACACCACCTGCATATAAAATGGCGGCAATAAGCAGGTGTGTTGTTTTTGTCATCACATAAAAATAGCAATCTTGTTGAAAATTAGTTACCAGTTTAAATAAACAACACCCGAAAAACCTAGCTTGGTGGTTCTGTATCTGCCTGATTGCGTTTGATAATAGAGAATTCCACCGCCTTCACCATAAGGATAAAGGCTTGTCGTTACTTGATTACCAAAATTAGGAATAGTAGTAAAAAATCCTGGCAAACTGTAGTTGCTTCCATTTGCGCCTGGTATAAACACAACATTGCTTAAGCTCCCTGTATAAGAAGCACCACCACCACCGCCTGCACCATCATATCCACCCCCACTTCCACCACCAAAATATCCGCCACCACCGCCGCCGCCGTAGCCATCTACATCGGCATTTCCGCCAAATTGCAAGTATCCACTTTGCCCCATTCTTGTAGTATCACATGAGCTGCCGCCAGCCCCTGCTGCAATTGTTGTACCTGCCATACCACCTTGGTCGCACGACCCAAACTGTATTAATCCATTATTGTCGCCGCCGCCGCCACCCCCATGTAAACCAGCACCACCGCCCCCAGCAGCTTCTACTAAAACATTACCTGCACTATCTGAAATAACGCTACTACTACCGCCATGTCCTGTTCCGTAACTGGTATAAACCCAAGGCACTTGGCTAATATCTTCCGAGCTGGACGTTCTATTTGGAGAAGCATGCCCATTATTACCAAAAGTAGAAATAGTCAATTTTTGTCCAGGTGTTACGGTTAAAATACCACTAATATAAGAGCCATTTCCGCCAGTACTATATTTACTAACATTAGGGATTGATGCGCCGCCGCCGCCGCCACCAATCATTCTTATATACAATTGTGTAACTCCGGCAGGCACTGTAAAAATGCCGTCACCAGTCCACGTTATAGAACGAGTATTCCTGCCATTATCTTGTCTACTTAATTCTATCCAACTTGTTCCATCCCAAACAAGTTGTAAATTATCGCCTAAAATGCCAAAAAACATAGTATCTGTTTTTATACGGCAAAAAGAAGAATTTGTAATTGATTTTTCTCCAAACAACACAGCACCGTAGAAGCCGCCTCTGGGGCTTAATGGGTTGGTAGTTGCATTTTCAATTAGTAAATGTTGCCCCACAGTTAAGCCAGCGGTTAAATAAAAAGTTCGATTGTAAACAGTATCGCTGTTGGAAATAAATTTTATAAAACTATTATCGCCCACTGTTATTAATTGATTGTTGTAGGTAAGGTTTACGGTAATTGCTTTGGTTGAAAATCCACCATTTACTTCTAAATGGGTAGCAGGATTAACGCTACCAATGCCTACTTTTCCATCACCAGTTATCGTCATGTTGTTGTTGGCAGTGGCATTGTTGTAAAAATGAATACGGTCTTGCGAACCATCGCTGTTGCTACCGCCAAAGGCTGCAATTGTCCATTTGTTGCTTTTGCCATTGGTAAAACTTAATCGAGCAAAATCGGTAGTGTCTTTGTTTTCAACTAAAACATTGGGAAAAGAAATGCTGCTGCTGCTTTTCACATGCAGGGTTGCAAAAATATTATCGGTACCAATGCCCACTTTTTTATCACCAGTAAGGGTCATAATATTTGCGTTGGAGGCACTGTTGTAAAAATTCATACGGTCTTTAACACCAGTATTTTCGTGGCTTCCAAAGGCTTTCATGGTCCAATTATTTACTTCGCCATTTGAAAAACCCAGCCGAGCATAATCAGTAGTATCTTTGTTTTCAATTAAAACGTTTGGGTAAAATGCGCCTCCAGCACCACTGCTGGTGCTTTTGATGTGTAGTGTTGCCAATGCACTGTCGGTGCCAATGCCCACTGTGCCACCATAATTTCCGTCACCCCAAATGTATACTAATGGTGTACCTCCAGGTGCAATGGTGATATAAGTGGCAGGTACTGGGTAAGGTGTAAATGGTGTCCCCAACTCAAAACTTTTTAATGACAAAGTGGTGTTGTTTCTATATTTTAAATAGCCTTGATAACCATCTGTATTATCTTGGAAAACCAATTGCGGTTGGTTGGCTTGTAATTTTTGAATAATTGAAGTAGTGTTGGAATATAGATGCAGTAGGGTGTTTGGGGTTTTTAGTCCAATTCCAATTTTACCATTTGCTTTTATGCGCATTCTTTCTGCGCTATCTGTTCTGAAAACTAAATCGTTATTATCAGCAGTGCCTATAAAATTTGTTGAATCAGTTGTACCTACATTTCCTTTTAGCGACCAAGCATTGATAATGCCAGTAGGTGCTGTCCATGCTGCATTTCCGTTGACATCACTTTGCAAAAGATAACCATATGCTGCACCATTGGTAATTTGCAAATCGGTAGTTTTTGTTTTGCCGTTTACCTCTAGTTTTTCAGAAGGGTTGCTGTTGGCAATACCCACTTTGCCATTCATTACTGTCATGCCTAACACACTGTTAAAGTTGGAACCACTGCCAGCGCCATTGGTGTAAAAATTTAATTTGCCAGTAGATCCATTTGCATCCGAAATAATGTAAGCTGGTCGCCATTCGCTAACACTTCCTTTATCGCTAATAAAACTTAGCTGCGAAGCACCAAAACCACTTCGATTACTGATTCTGAATTCAACTGGTGCACCATTGTCAAATCTTGCCAACTCCATTGCCGATGCAGGGTTCGGTTCACCAAAACCAATTTTCGCATCGCTTTTAATGGTAAAATAATTGCCATTGCTTTGATAAGGTGAAACGCCTGAATTATCATAATGTAACTGAAAAAAATCGTTAGCAAATGTGGCATCGTTGTATCCTTCTAATGTCCAAGATGTAGCATTTTGTTTACCAGCATAATTGCGCAATTGAATTCGCGATGCAGCACCCGAAGTGGTTGTGGGTGCATCATTCATTTCTACCAACAAATTTGGTTTGCTATAATTCCAAGGTGCTGAAAGTGACGAACCTTTTGAAACCAAATGCAATCCAGCACGTGGCGTTGAGGTACCAATGCCCAGTGCATCAGTGCCATAAGCATAAGGTGCAATTCGCATCAATTCAATATTGTTTCGTTTGAAAACAACATCTTTATTATCTGTGGTGCCTATAAAATTTGTAGAGTCATTTGTGCCTGCATTACCATTAATATTCCAATCGTTTGCAGTACTAGCACCTGTAATCAATTGTTGCCAAGCAGTACCGTTATAAAAATAAAATCCTGGAGTATTATCAGTTTGATAAATCATTAATGATAATGCTGGATTGGCAATACTATTTCGTTGCGCTTGCGTCATTCGTGGAATTAAAATTCCACTTTTAATACTACTAATATCCAACATAGCTGTGC
>CAIQHW010000008.1 GCA_903871715.1 uncultured bacterium | reverse complement strand
AATTGCATTGTCTTAAAACCATATTCCAAGGCTACTTTACATGATTCAGTTGCATAACCCTTTCCCCAATATTTTTTATTCAATCGATAACCCACATCATAAAAATTGATGTGATTATTTTCCTCATCTTTTCTTAATTTTAATCCACTCCACCCGATGAATTCACCTGATTTTTTTTCGATTGTTGCCCATCTTCCAATTCCATTTTCTTTATATTGTTGTTGAATAGATTGAAAAGCTTTTTCAATATGCTCAATATTTTTTACGGGCTGATTGCCTAAATATTTATTTACAGCTGGGTCTGAATCCATTTCAAACCAAGCTTGTAAATCGCCAATTTGCAATTCTCTTAAAATCAGTCTTTCTGTTTCGATGTAGAATTTCATTTCAGCGAAAATAAAAAAGGACAATCACTTTTTCCAGGTAATTGTCCTTTTCTATGAAAACAGATAATTCTAGCCTTTCACATGCTTATAGATTTTTCGAATCAAATCTTCTTCTTCAAACGGTTTGCTGATGTAATCATTCATGCCTATTGCGAAACATTTATCTGTATCAGTTTTTAAAGCATCAGCCGTCATAGCCATTATTTTAATGGCATTGCCTGTTTTTCGAATCGCTTCGGTAGCTTGATAGCCGTTCATTTCAGGCATTTGCAAGTCCATCAAAATAATATCGTAATGCTTTTGCGAAACTTTTTCAACCGCAATTTTTCCATTTTCAGCCACATCAACATTCACATTCGGAATCATAGATTGCAAAGAATCAATCGCTACGATTTGATTGAAACCATCATCTTCTGTCAATAAAACTTTTACGCCTTCTAATTTTTTTGCTAATTCTAAAAAATCATTTGCTGCTGCTTCTGTAGCTGAAACCGATTCTGCATCTGCTGTTCGGCATGGTATAGTAAACCAAAATGTTGTTCCATTGCCATAAGTGCTATTTACACCAATGCCACCACCCATCATTTCGCATAATTGTTTTGAGATGGTTAATCCTAAGCCCGTTCCTCCAAACTTACGACTGGTGTCGCTTCCAGCTTGAGAAAAACTTTCAAATACTTTATCCAATTTGTCTTCAGCAATGCCAATTCCAGTATCAATTACATCAAACTGTATGAATTTGTGTTGCTCTGAATTGTTTTCATTTGTACTGCTAAAACTATGTACATTCAGCGTTACACTTCCTTTTTCCGTAAATTTAATTGCATTGCCAATCAGGTTAATCAACACTTGCGTTAATCGAGTTGGGTCGCCAATTAAATTATCAGGTAAATCTTTTTCTACCACAAATATTAATGGCAGATTTTTTTCTTCCGCCTTAAATTGTAAGGTACTTGAAACGCCATCCAATAAATGTTTTAGTGAAAATGGAATCTGTTCAATTTCCATTTTGCCAGCTTCAATTTTTGAAATATCTAAAATGTCATTTACAATTACCAACAAATTATTTCCTGCCTGCTGAATTGCATTCAAATATTTCATATTGTCTTCATCCTGATTACGCTTCAACATCAATCGCGTCATTCCAACAATGGCATTCATTGGCGTACGAATTTCATGACTCATATTAGCCAAAAACTGGTCTTTGAATTTTGCCGATTCAATGGCTAATTCATTATCTAAGGCTTCTTTTTGCAATTGCGAATTTCTGATTTTCAAATCCAAACTTTCCAATGCCAAATCGATAGTCATCTTCAACTCTTGTTCCTGCCAGGGTTTAGTGATATAGCGATAAATTCTACCAGTGTTAATCGCTCTGATAATATCTTCCACGTCGCTAAATCCTGTTAGAATCATTCTCACAGATTCAGGATATAATCCAACAGCTTTTTCTAAAAATTCAACGCCAGTCATTTCAGGCATTCGCTGGTCGGTGATAATTAAATGAATGGAATTGTTGTTCATGATTTCAATTCCCTCTTTCGCACTGTTGGCAGTAAAAATGTTGTAATGTCTGCGGAATGCGGCTTTGAACGAATTCAAATTGTGTTGCTCATCGTCAACATAAAGAATGTTGTAGTTTTTGGTGTCTAACATTTTTGGTGATTTTTTATTTTAGTTGATGGGTAATGATATGGTAAAAGTAGTTCCTTTTCCTATTTTACTTTTCACTTCAATTTTTCCATTATGGCTTTCGATGATACCATAAGTGATGCTCAAACCTAAGCCTGTTCCGCTTCCTACATCTTTCGTTGTAAAAAACGGGTCAAAGATTTTTGACTTAATTTCTTCTGTCATGCCTTGCCCATTATCAGTAATTGAGATAAATGCTTTATCATTTTCACACCAAGTTTTGATGCTGATTTTTCCTTTCATGTTGGATGCATCAATGGCGTTGGCAATGATATTCATAAATACCTGATTGATTTTCCCAGCAAAACATTTTACTAAAGGTAACTGCTCATATTTTTTTTCAATCGAAATTTCTTTAGCAACAATTTTTGAATTGAGCAATAGCAATGTGCCTTCTAAACCTTCCTGAATTTCATATTCTGATTTTTTTTGTTCATCAGTTCTTGAAAAGGTTTTTAAACCTCTTACGATATCAGCCGTACGTTTTGCACCTTCTTCAATGCCTTTT
>CAIQHW010000007.1 GCA_903871715.1 uncultured bacterium | reverse complement strand
GTTTATAAAAAAAACAAGTAACCAATTACCAAAAACCAGCAACTATTTCTTCTCTCTCCACATTTCGTTGAAAGATTTTTTTGGAAATTTTGGCATGTCATGAAATTTACCCCAAGTAGTTTTGAAATATTTTTTCATCAAAAAATTTCTCAAACTACTGCTGCCAGTATCCATCAGCTTACGATGTTTCATGCCCACTTTCCAAGCCGTCCAACCAATTTTTTCGTTGCTATTTACCAATCCATCTTTCACTGCATCTCTTCTGTTCAACAATAACAATTCGTGCAAATTAATTTTCATTGGGCAAACTTCTGTGCAATTTCCGCAAAGCGATGAAGCAAAACTCAAGTGTTTAAATTCTTCCATGCCTTTGAAATGTGGCGTAATCACCGAGCCAATTGGTCCGCTGTATGTAGTGCCATAAGCATGTCCGCCAATGTTTTTATAAACTGGGCAAGCATTCAAACAACTGCCACAACGTATGCAGTATAGGGCTTCGCGTTGTTCGGGTTGTGCTAATAAATTCGTACGACCATTATCTAACAATATCACATACATTTTTTCTGGTCCGTCAACTTCACCATTTTGTTTTGGTCCGCTGATGATAGAATTGTACACTGTAACTTTTTGCCCAGTGCCATATGTAGCCAGCAAAGGCAGGAACAGCGCCAAGTCGTGAATGCTTGGCAATATTTTTTCGATGCCCACAATGGCAATATGAATTTTCGGAAATGCAGTCGTCAATCGAGCATTGCCTTCATTTTCTAATACTAAAATTGAACCGGTATCAGCCAAAATAAAGTTGGCACCAGTTACACCAATATCGGCTGTGATGTATTTCTGGCGCAGCTTTTCACGAGCCATCATCGTCATTTGCGAAGGTGTATAATCTAACGGCGTTCCTAAATGTTCGTTAAAAACACGAGCCACATCTTCTTTGCTTTTATGCATAGCAGGTGTAACAATATGATACGGTGCTTCACCATCTAATTGCTGAATGTATTCGCCCAAATCTGTTTCAACGCTTTCTACACCGATTTTCTTCAAGGCATCATTCAAATGAATTTCTTCGGTAACCATACTTTTGCTTTTCACCACCATTCGTGCATCGTTTTCTTTACAGATTTTATAAATCTCTTTGATAGCATCATCGGCGGTTTCAGCCCACAAAACAGTTCCACCATTTTTGGTAAAATTGCTTTCAAATTCGGTGAGGTATTTATCCAAATTATCTATCGCTTTCCACTTCACATTTTTCGCACGTTGCTTAGCCAATTCCAAATTGTCGTATTGCATTTTGCCTTTTACAACAGTTTCGTTGTATTTGCCAATGTTGAACAATAATTTACGACGATGCTCTTTGTCAGCCGCTTTGGTAGCTGCTTTGTCGAAAAAAATATCAGTGGTTTCGCTCATTTATTTTGAATGATTTTAAAAGTAAAATGGAAGATGCAAGCAAAAGTAGTTTTTGCAAAATGAAAATTCAAACTTAATTGTAAACAGAAAAATATCCCTTCGGAAATTGCCGTGGATGAGTTGATAAATTTGATAAATGAAAATGGCGATTGGATGGAGAATTGTGTTTAATTTTTCACTTCTCCCAAAATCTTCCCATCCTGCATTTCAATAATTCTGTCGCTGCGTTTGGCAAAGTCATTATCGTGCGTTACAGCAATAATTGTTTGGTGCATTTCGTGTGATAATTGTTTGAAAATATCAAACACAATATCCGTGTTTTTCGAGTCTAAATTTCCAGTGGGTTCATCGCCCATAATAATTAATGGGTCGTTAATTAATGCACGAGCAATGGCTACACGTTGTTGTTGCCCGCCACTTAATTTGGAAGCAGGTTTCAACGCTTGGTCTGCCAAACCTAGCATTTTCAAGCGTTCCAAAGCACGATGTTCAATTTCTTCTTTTGAAAAGTTGCCCAATTTCAAAGCAGGAATCATCACATTTTTCAAACAAGAAAATTCGGGCAACAAATAATGAAACTGAAAAACGAAACCAATTTTTTCATTTCTGATACCAGCCAATTGATTTTGTTTCATGCCCGTTACACTTTGATTATGAATACGCAAATCGCCTTCATAATCTGTATCCATAGTTGATAAAACATAGAGCAGTGTTGACTTTCCACAACCTGATTTACCAACCAACGAAACAAATTCACCACGTTTTACTTCAAACGAAATATCATCCAACACTCTGAATTTCTCAGGTTCGTAAAAATATTTTCCAATTTTTTTTGCCTCTAAAATGATTTCCGAATCCATATTTTTTGCCACGAATGCACGAATAAAATGGATGCACTCGATTTGTTTTTTCTTTAAAAACTTTAAGAACTTGATGAACTTTACAAACTATTTTATTTTCTTAAAATACTTACTGGGTCAACATTTGCAGCTTTTCGTGCAGGAATTAATCCAGCAAAAAATGTAACAATCAATCCCACCATTGCGCCTTGAAAAAAAACAAAAGGCTCAAATCGAATGGGGAAATAACCAATGTCGCCGCCCACATAAGTATGCGATAAAATATTCACCATCAACAATGCCAGCAACAAACCAACCGTAACACCAATTGCACCAATCATCAAAGCTTGTTGCACAAAAATTCTCGTCACATCATTTCCTTTAAAACCCATCGCCTTCAAAATGGCTATATCATTCATTTTCTGGCTAATCGTCATGCTCAAAATATTGTAAATGCCAAAGCCAGCCACAATCAAAACCGTAAAAGAAATCGAAGTTAAAATGATAGAACGCATTTTGCTGGCAGCCACAAAAGTTTCGTTGGCAGTCTGCCAGGCTTCGGCTTTGTAGCCTGTTAGCGCCGAAAATCTATTGGAGTAATTCACCGCATTTTTGTAGTCAACAATATTCACATCCAAATCGGTTACATAGCTTGGATTTTGCAACAAAATTTGTTGCGCCGCCGAAATATTCATAAACGATTTCACTTTATCAATTTGCGAATTGGCAGTGCGAAACAACCCCACCACCTTCATCACTTTCGTTACATTTTTTGGTGAACTGATAGAAATATTATCCCCCACTTTCACACTCAATTTGTCTGCAACGCCCACCCCAAGCAGGATTCCGTTGGGTGTCGATTTTAAATCCAACATTTTTCCAGCCACCATTGTGGTTTGAATATCAAACATTTTATCCGCCTCTTCAATGTTCACACCAATCGTATTGCCAGCAATTTGCGATTCGCCTTTGTGATAAAAAATTCCAGTTGCCACTTGCGATGTAACCATCGTTACATCTTTTTCTTTTCGCAGCAAATCCATCAGCAGCGTAGGGTTCACGATGGTTTGACTTTCAGGAACAATTTTCGGATTCACCAAAGCGTTCACTTTTTTATCAGAATTTTCAGAAGAAATTAGCGGTCGGCTAATGTCATCGTCCTTGTAAACCCTTATGTGTGCTATGTTTCGGAAAATCAACGTGTCCGACATTCGAGCAAAACCAGCCATCATCGAGTTTAAGAAAATATAAATCGCAATGCCAATCGTAACGCCCAAAGCCGCCACCACAGTCAGTTTCATCTTCGAGAAAGTGTACGTCATCGAAATATCCGAACTAATATTGTGGTTAAAATTTTTTGGCATTTTCTTATTTTTATTTTTTTGGGCGGCTTCGGGCTTTTCGCTGCAATCTTTTGCTCAACGCTCAAAACCTACGCTGCAAAAGGATTTCCGCTTCAATCCCCGCCGCAGCAACATTCTGCTTTCATCGTTTCATTTTCAAATTAGCACATTTTCAAATTCTCAAATTGCATTTTCATTGCGCCATTACGCATTGAGTAATTGACCAATTATTTTTTGTTGTTTAGAATCAACTCATCCTCTTCGCCAATACCACCAAGCACTTCCACGTAATCATTCGATACCAAGCCAACTTGAATCGTAACAATTTTTTTACCTTTTTTCAACATCACTTTATTGCCATAATCCAAAAAAGTTCTTGGAATCACCAACACATTTTTTCTTTCTTCGCCCACAATATTCGATTCCAACTGCGTTCCAACAATTTGAAAATCTAACGTGTCGGTAAAATATGCTTTCACTAAATAGCTTAATGATGTTTGGTCGAACATTGGCAAAACCTGCTTCACCACTGCATTGTACACTTTTTGTTTGTTTGTATTCAATCGCACCAACACTTTTTGATTCAAATGCACTTTGCTCATGCTCGTTTCGTCCACATTCAATTTGGCATAAATTAATTTCGGATTGCCCAACACTGCAATCACATCGCCTTGTCGCACATAATCGCCCAACAATTTTACTCGTTGATAAACTTTTGAATTGTGCAACGCTCTGATTTGATTTTGTTCTTTCAAAATTTCATTCACACCACTGGCACTTCGTTGCGAAATTTCCACTTGTTGCGCCGCCACTTTTTGTGCATCGTATTGATTTTGCAAAGCCTGCAAATTAGCTTCGGATGTGGTTTCGGTGAGTTGTGCATTTTCAAATTCTAATTTTGAAATGCTGTTGGTAGCATACAATCGGGTATATCTTTCCAACTGTGCTTTATCCAATTTCAACTTTTCTTTTGCTGCTTCGATGTTGGCTTTAATTTGCTGCAATGCAGGCGCAGTAGGCATTACATTGCTTTTGGCTATGTTGTGCAATTCGGCAGCACCAATCGAATTCACCACATTTTGGCTGTTGTCAATCACCGCCAACACTTGCCCAGCCTTCACCAAATCGCCTTCTTCAAAATTTTCTTTTACAATGTAGCCATTGGTTTGCGCTGTTAAATTGTATTGGTCATCAGCCTCCAAAACACCAGATGCAAACACCATTTCGGTGATGTCTTTGTGAGTAGGTTTGGTTACATCATCGCTATTGTTTTTACAAGAAAAAATAAAAATCGGACCGCCGACAATCAGCCACAAAAACTTTTTCATGCTTATTTAATTGTGTTATTGATAATAATTTTTGATTTTGCAAATTCGCTGTTTGCCGCTTGCATGGCTCTATTCAAGCTGCTATTCAACCAATCGTTAAATGAGTTTAACAAATCGGTTGACGACAAAACACCTTCTTTATAAATGTTCAGATTTTTGAAATAAATATCCTCTTTCAAATTTTCAATTTGTTTGTTTAATTGATAACTGTTGAATGATTTTTGATAATCAACTTTCAACTGATTATTGTTCAAACTATCCTGCAAAGCCGCATGATTCCAGTTGTTTCGGGCAATCTGCAAATTCACTCTGTCATATTTTACCGCAGCAATTTTATTCACATCAGGCACAATTGGCATCAACATTTTCAAGCCCACATAGTTGGTAGAATAAATTTTTGTGCCGTCTAAAAAATGATTGTTGGTATTTTGCGACCAGCCTGCATTGCCTATCAGGCTTATGGTTGGGGCAAACCACAGCTCATCCATTCGCAAAGTTTTCAGTTGATATTGATGTTGCCAAAATGTTTGTTGCGCCACCAAATTTCCTTTTGCTTCTAAAGTTGAATTGAAATTTTCAACATCATTCTCTGCATTTTTAATTTCGATGTTAGTGCTGGAAGCTATATCACACAACAGTTTCAGGCTGATGAATTGCGTTTGTAATTGTGCTTGTAGTTGTTGCAATTTATCTTTTAACGTGAGTTGATTGGCTACAACACTGTTCAAATCTTGGATTCGGATGATGCCTTCTTTTTGTTTGTTAGTAAAAATTTCAACCAAAGTATCTGTATTCGACAAGCTTTTTTGAGTGATTTCAATTTGCGATTGATACGAAATGATATTGTAATAACAAGCTGAAACGCTTTCGTAGAGCGACTTTTTGTTCAACAAATTATTTACAGCCACCAAATTTTCGTTGGCTTTTGCCACTTTTATTCGAGTGAGCAACGCAGGATTAATAACATCAAATTGAGGTGTGATGCCCAAATTGCTGACATACTGCAACCCAAATTTCACGGCTTTGAAAGTGCCCGATGGTCCGCCAAAAATTTCGGCAGGCAAAAAAGAGGTTTGAATTTTAGTGTTATCAGTAAAAGTTAAATTCGCATTGCCAGTTAAATTCACAAGCCCCATTCCGCCGCCAATCGTGTATATTTTGCCAACAGAGTTTGTGCGTTGGAATTTTTAAAAGTGTAAGAATTTTTATCGGCATAATTCAACAAATCGTTCAAAGAGTTGAACGACAGTGTGTTTTGGGCATTGGCATAAAATGAACATCCGATAAAAACAAGCAGCAAATATTTCCGCATACTTTGAAAATTGAAAGGCAAAGGTAAAAATTAAACGTTCGTTTAAAAATGATTTTCGGCAAATGGTAAATTGTGGTAGGCGGAATGAAATTTACTTACACAAAATAATTTCAACTCGGCGATTTTGAAATCTGCCTAATTCAGTTGTATTACTGGCTCTTGGCTCATTTGCGCCTTTCCCTTCTGATTCAATTTTATCTTCGTCAACAACATTTTTAGAAATAAAATACATCGCAATTGACTTTGCTCTTTTCAAAGAAAGTTGTTTGTTGTATTCGTCAGAACCTCTATTATCTGTGAAACCAATCACTTTTATTTTAGCAAAACTTTGTTGTTGAATTTTTGAAATAAAGCTATCCAACACGTTTTTAAAGTTAGTATCAATGTTCGAACTATCAGATTTGAAAAGCACTTGCGGCAAAATCAAAGTATCATTTTGAGTTAGAGAAAGTATTTTGTAACTGTCAATTTTTAAATCAAAATTTTCATTTTTTAAAAAACTATGTCGCTGATTTTGAGCATAAATTATTTGCAAATTATTTTTGTAGTCATCGCAAATCGTTGTGTTATCATCACAAGTTAGCGAAATGTCATCTAAACAATAATAAACTTTCGACTCATCAATGTCTTGTCTGCCAAACCTTTCAGCGTTTTTTGGGGGAGCATATTTTTTAAAATTTCCCAGCACAAAATATTTTTCATTGCCTTGTGCCACAAACGATTTTTTAAAATGAATCCAAGATTTTGTTGGATAATCTGTTTTTACAACGCCATCATTTTGGTTAATCAAAAATCGTGGAATTGAATCTTCGAATTTTACAGCATGGTTCATTTTTTGGGAGTTGCCAAGAAATACACCCAACGGAAT
>CAIQHW010000006.1 GCA_903871715.1 uncultured bacterium | reverse complement strand
CGCCTTTACGCAAATCCATAATTGCTGCTTTCAGATTTTTTTCATTCAATCCTTCTTCTTTCAGCATTTTTGAAACAGTATCATTGCCAGCAACTAAGCCTAACAACAAATGTTCAACGCTTACAAATTCGTCTTTAAAATCTTTCAGAAAAGAATTTGATTTCAGCAGAACTGTATTCAAATCTCTTGACAAAGCTTGTCCGCCTTCAGTCGAAGTGGTTGGCATTTTGTTCAGCAAATCCTGATTGCGCTTTTCGATAGAAGAAAGATTAGCATTGTTTTTCTTCATCAGATATTCCATCGTGTCTTCGCTTTCAGTAAGCAAAGCATCGAGCAAATGCGAAGTTTCTATTTGTGGATTCTTTAAATTAAAAGCCTCTTGTTGCGCTGCTTGCACTACTTCCTGAGCTTTGATGGTAAAGTTATTTAAGTTCATTTTTTAAAAAAAGTTATTGGTTATTAAGTTATTGGGTTATTAGTAAAGGCAATTAAGTTTTTGTATTCCAAATAACTTAATAACGATTAACTCAATAACGCATGCAATGCAGCAACAAATTAACCAATTCAATTAACAGGAAAGAATGACAGAAATCACTACTAGCAAATGAAAGAGTGGCGGATGGAAAGAACTGAAACTGCTGAATTGGCAAGCTTTAAGAGAAGTTCATAAACTATCTTTTGCAGTAGTTATATTATTTATCGCCTGATAAAAGCAGCATGATAGCCACAAAGATAGCAGCCAGCAAAATTACTAAAACTGATAAAACAGGATATTTAGTAAACAACACTTTTTCAACTGGTGGTTCTGGAGTTGTTTCTTCATGATCAATAAATTCATTCTCAGTGTTATTATTCATAAAATTTAGGTTTAAATCTTTTTAAATGACAGGCTTGTTCTAGAGTTTTTTATCTATTAAACAAACAAAAATAAGTAATTTTTACTTCTTAGGCATTAGTTTTATTTTTTTTTTACACTTTTTTAGCAATTCCCACCTAAACTTAGAAAGCGCCTTTTTATTTGTTTGAAAATCCTACCTTTGCGCCCTCAATCAAAAAATAATTTCAAACAAAATTTATGAAAGAAGTTTATATCGTAGCCGTAGCACGTACACCAGTTGGGGCTTTCGGCGGTTCGTTAAGTTCGTTGAGTGCTGTTCAATTAGGAAGCATTGCTATTAAAAATGCAGTAAGCCGAGCCCACATTAAACCTGAAATGGTGCAAGAAGTGTTTATGGGGAATGTAGTAAGTGCAAATATTGGTCAAGCACCTGTTACGCAAGCCATGATTGGCGCAGGTTTGCCTGATACTATTCCAAGCACCACTATTAATAAAGTGTGCGCAAGCGGTATGAAAGCTATGATGCTAGCGGCACAGAGCATTGAGTTAGGACAAAATGAAATTGTTGTTGCAGGCGGAATGGAAAGCATGAGCAACATTCCTTACTATTTAGATAAAGCCCGAAATGGTTATAGAATGGGCAACGGAGCGATAATTGATGGCATGATAAAAGATGGATTGTGGGATCCTTACGGAAATGTGCACATGGGCAATTGCGGCGAAATATGTGCCCAACATTATCATTTCACTCGTGAGCAACAAGATGAATTTGCCATCAACAGCTACAAACGTGCTATGGAAGCCACTTCGGCTGGTTATTTTAAAAACGAAATTGTGCCTGTTGAAATTGTAGGTAAAGAAACAATTACCATTACCGAAGATGAACAATTTAAAAAAGTGAAGTTTGATAAAGTACCCACATTAAAACCAGCGTTTCAAAAAGATGGCACGGTTACAGCCGCAAATGCCTCTCCATTAAGCGATGGCGCATCGGCTGTGATATTGATGAGCGGTGAAAAGGTAAAAGAGTTAGGTTTGAAGCCATTGGCAAAAATCAGAAGTTATGCGGATGCAGCACAAAAGCCAGAATGGTTCACCACAGCTCCTTCTAAGGCTGTGCCAATTGCTTTGCAACGAGCAGGTTTAACTTTGAATGATGTTGATTTGCACGAAGTGAACGAAGCATTCGCAGTTGTAGCAATGGCAAATGCAAAAGAAATGAACATCAGCCAGGATAAGATAAATATTTGGGGTGGCGCAATAGCATTAGGTCATGCGTTGGGTAGCAGTGGTTCAAGAATTGCCATTACTTTAATTTCGGCTTTGCATCATACCAACAAAAAAATTGGTGTTGCCAGCATTTGCAATGGCGGTGGCGGCGCATCAGCAATGGTTATTGAAGCTTGTTGATAGTATTTCCTGAAAACATTGAACACCACTTTATTATACGATTCTATTTTTAATACCTCCAAATCCTTTGAAGAAAAGGCTTTGGAGGTTTTTCGTTTTCAAGCCAAACATTGTTTGGTGTACAAACAATATTTGCTGCATTTAAAAATAAAAGCGGAAAGCATTGATTCTATTGATAAAATTCCATTGCTGCCTATTTCATTTTTCAAAACACATCAAATTATTGCTGCGCAAAAAGAGGCAGAAAAAATATTTACCAGCAGTGCCACCACAGGCGCAAAAGTGAGTAATCATTTTGTGGTTGACATAAAAATTTATGAACAAAGTTTTACCAAATGCTTCGAGCAGTTTTATGGAAATATTGATGAATACTGCATTGTAGCCTTGTTGCCTAATTATTTAGAACGTAATGGCAGCTCATTGGTATATATGGTAGAGGCAATGATGGCGCAAAGCAATCATCTGCTTAATGGTTTTTATTTGTATGATTTTGTAAAACTGCAACACACCCTTTTACAATTAGAATCAATGCAACAAAAAACTTTGTTGATTGGTGTAACCTACGCTCTACTTGATTTTGCAACCCACTCTCCTACTCCACTTTCCAATACTATTATTATGGAAACAGGCGGCATGAAGGGCAGAAAAAATGAAATGCTGCGCAGCGAAGTGCATCAAATTTTATGTCAAGCATTTCATCAAAACAAAATTCATTCGGAATATGGCATGACCGAACTTTTATCACAAGCCTATTCCAGCGGTGATGGATTATTTGAATGTCCATCTTGGATGAAAATTATCATCAAAGATTTATACGACCCTTTTCAAAATTTATCAGAGAATAATATTGGGCAATTGGGCATAATTGATTTAGCTAACATTAATTCGTGCAGTTTTATTGCTACTGATGATTTGGGTGTAATGCTCAACCCAAGCCAGTTTGAAGTATTAGGAAGAAAAGACAACAGCGACGTAAGAGGTTGTAATTTAATGGTAAGTTGAAAAATAATTTTTTAAAAACTATTCTGTTTCTTGAATAGTTTGCGAATATCGTCGCCATTTATCAATCACTTGTTGCATGTCGTTGGGAAGCGGTGCTTCAAAATAAATTTCTTTCTCGGTGATGGGATGTTTGAACCCAAGCGACTGCGCATGCAAGGCTTGGCGTGGGCATAGTGCAAAACAATTTTCAACAAACTGCTTATATTTGCTGTAAATAGTGCCTTTCACAATTTTATCGCCACCATAAATTTCATCGCTGAATACTGGATGACCAATGCTTTGCAGATGCACACGAATTTGATGAGTGCGCCCTGTTTCTAATTTACATTCTACCAAAGTGGTGTAGCCAAAGCGTTCCAGCACTTTATAATGGGTTACGGCATGTTTGCCTTGTTCAGGATTTTCGGTTACACAATATTTTTGTCGGTCTTTTGGATGACGACCAATATTGCCAATAATCGTTCCCGATTCATTCTTTAAATCGCCCCAAACCAGCGTTACATAGCGGCGTTGAATGGTGTGATAAAAAAATTGCTTGCCCAAATATTCCATTGCCATTTCGTTTTTTGCCACCACCATTAAGCCCGAAGTATTTTTATCAATGCGGTGAACTAAAAACGGACGAACATTTCCCAACTCTGTTTTTGCTAAACTTTTTTTGCGAATTACTTCTACATCTAATTGTTTGCCATTGTTGTTTTGCAAAAAATAATACAACAGCGCATTAACCAGAGTGCCGCTTCTGTTGCCCACTCCAGGGTGTACCACCATACCAGCAGGTTTGTTGATAAACGCTACATCCTCATCTTCGTAAACAATATTTAGCGGAATATTTTCGGGAATTAAAAAGTAATCAACTGGTTCTTCTGCCAACACAATCGAAATTATATCGTTTGGACGAACACGATAATTTGGTTTCACTTTTTTATCATTCACTAACACATTGCCTGCATCAATGCCCAACTGCACTTTGTTTCGGCTCACATTTATCAATCGGTTCATCAAAAATTTATCAATGCGCAGCAACTCTTGCCCAGGGTCAACTTTAATTACTTTGTGCACATACACTTCTTCATTTTCCTGCTCCAAATTTTTCACCAACTCTTCATGCACCACACCAACACTTGATGCAGAGCCTGTTTCAGCCACGTTCTCTTTTTTATTTTCTTCTGTTTTTTTCATTTAGGCTTCGCTCAACATTTGTTTTTCAATTTGTGCTTCGAAAATATTTTGAAAATGAAAAAGCAATTTTTCTTTCACTTCGTGCAATTCAACTTTTCTTTCCAACTCTTGCTGCAAGCTGGTTACACCTTTGTTGGTGATGCCACATGGCACAATTAAATCGAAATAACTTAAATCGGTATTGATGTTAAAAGCCCAGCCGTGCATGGTTACCCAGCGGCTGCATCGCACACCCATGGCGCAAATTTTTCTTGCTCTTGGGGTATTTACATCCAACCAAACGCCTGTTTCGCCTTTTATTCTATCGCCTTGCAAGCCATATTCGGCAAGGGTTTTAATAACTACTTCTTCTAAGCTTCGCATGTATTTACCAATGTCGGTAAAAAAGTTTTCCAAATCTAAAATGGGATAACCCACAATTTGTTCTTGTCCATGAAAAGTAATATCGCCGCCGCGATTGGTTTGAAAAAATGAAATTCGCTTTTCATTCAACAGTTCGGTGCTTGCCAGCAAATGATTCATCTTACCGCTTTTACCTAATGTAAAAACTGGTGTGTGTTCGCAAAACAATAAATAGTTGTTGGTTGCTTGAGGCTGATTTGGCAAGCCTTGTTGCTCTATTTTTCTGTTTTCAGTTTTAATAGAAATAATTTCTTGAAACAATTTTTCTTGCTCATCCCAAGCAGTACGATAATCAATCAAACCAATATCTTGGTAAATAATTTTTTTGTTGGGTTG
>CAIQHW010000005.1 GCA_903871715.1 uncultured bacterium | reverse complement strand
GAAAATCTTGAAAAAATTATTGCAGGTGATTTTCATCTTTGCAAAAATTTAGCAGGTCTTAGTGCCAAATCGGAACATAATTTCTCTAAAGCCTTTGTTGCAATTGCTGCTCCAAGCTTCGAAGGCAAAACTCAATTTGCGTTTGTTTTAAAGCAGGTACGGCCACTTTACTTTGCTTTGGGAGCATTGGACGCTTCCACTGGAGTTTTTGCAACTCAAAGAATTTATCTAAATTATAAAGTTTTGAATCATTCTATTCAAAACTTTGCCAGAATTGATTGCGATAATATTCTTGCTGAAGAGGCTAGTGTCGAGACTAAAAAGATTATTTTTGAATATCGCATGAAAGGAATGACCGAAGCCGAGAATCCTGAAGTGCTTTTGAGAATAACTGCAGATGAATTGAAGTATTGTCTTTATGGGAAGAAATTTTTCACACTTGGTCTTTTGTTTAAATTAGTGGAAGATGCCAGAATGAATTATGACACCTTATCGGTTGAATCGCGTCCGGTTTGGATGGAATATCACGCTCTTCGAACGGATTTTATTGTCACGCCTAAATCTATAAGTGAAATTCCTGTTGATTTTTTCAAAGGATATTGCATTTTTCTGGATGAATTTAAGGGATTTGATTGGGCTATTTACATACGAAACTTGGCTCGGGCTATTGACCTGAGATGTTGTGTTTGTAACACAAATTCAAAAGTCGCTAATCTCGTCGGGAAACATCAATCAAGCATGAGTGGAACAATTGGGAGAACTGTTTGGTCTATTGTAGCCACTGAATTGAAGTTATCAAATTATAAAACTTTGAATGATCTAACTGATATCGATTATGGACTCAAGTGGATACATGATAATGTAATTTCTGATGCATGGAAAGATGATAAGAACCATTTTAGGGTGTTTTTCAAGGATTTTAAAGAAAAACAAATACATAATATGCGACCTGGTGTGTGTTTAAAGGTAGCGGAGTTTATCAAATCATTTTGTGAAGGTTGGGATGCTCATTCAGCTAAAATAACATTTGAATCATTTTTAAGTGATCTTGTTTCGGTTCTTAGTGAGCTTCTTTTAACCAGGAAACCAGCAGCCAACTCTACAGTCACAGGAAGAGCGGCAAACTTGAGTCTACTGCTATCTCCTTCTTATGATAGATTGAAAACTGGAAGCAATTTAAGCAGCTCCACGAATCATTTGGAGAATCATTTTTATTATTTGATTAATCCTTCAAACGCTATGAATTGGATTTTTGTTACCAGTCCCTCTAAACAACCAAATGCATCATGTCCACTTGATATTTTTCAGGGCAACATTCGAAAGAATTGGAAAACTGAATTGACTTTTTTTAAAAAAGAAGAAATATTGGCTATTTTTGCCTGCATGAATTTATATAATGTTGAGGGTGAAGGTGAAGAATTCAAATCATTTAGCTGTGTGTTAGATGATATATTTGAAGTTTGTGAGGGATTATTATTTGACACGGGAAAAACAGTAAATCCCGTAGCAAAAAAGCGTGATTGGAATCGATTGGAAGTTTTATCAACTTTATGCGCTTCTCACTCTTCGCATTTTGATCCGATTGAAAAAAGATATTCCTTCAGAGGTCAATCTGGAAATAAATTTTTCATGAACTTGATAGCCAATTTAAAAATTTCTCATCCAGCACCAGCAATTAAATTCAATTATTCCCGTGCAAAATTGAGATCATTTAATATTCGAAAATATCTTCAAGAAGATGTTCTCATCCCATTCCTTTACGTTTCTAACTGTGAACTGCCAAAAATTCTCAATGAAATTATGATAAAATCAAATATCCACAACAGATCAATTAACATTGCAAAAATCACGCGAACCACTGACAAGTCGAAAATTGACATTCAATTTCCATTTTATTTCTGTTTGGATAAAAAATTCAATTGCAAAATGGAATGTAAAAATTGGCAGGGTAATGTCTATTCGGAGATTTAATGGAAATTTTTGCTCGTGCAAAATCCCGAAACCAGCGTCCTATTAGTATCACGATTTGTGATGAAATTGGGGATCCAAAAGAGGATACTTTAAAAGAATTTACTGAATATTGTTCTAAAAATCGAATTAATGCGTACAGATTTGAACAAACAAGTTCTTGTGCTTTTTCCTTTTCCTTGGTTCCATTGTCTAATTATCTCTCTCCTAATCCTTCATTAATTGCCTTCGTAATCGAGTTGAAAATTATCAATGAAAATGAAACTGAAAATGAAATCTAATTTAGGTTCAATAAAAAAAGCATGGCCCACCAAAAATCGCATTTCCTCGCTTGTAAAAATATATTATATTCCTGTAAAATGACAGGCAATCAATAGCCATAGCTTGGAT
>CAIQHW010000004.1 GCA_903871715.1 uncultured bacterium | reverse complement strand
TTTATACCTTAATGTTGTAATTATGGAATAATAAAATGAGCGGTTGATTAAAGTGAGGAAAATGTTTGCTGTAATCAAAACAGTAAAAGTCATTGTTCTTGTTAGTGCTTCATCGTAACCATTCATCACTGCATATTGGTAAATAAATAAAGTGGCAGCAGTTATCACTAATCCTTGTACTATGCTAATAGATAACTCACTCCAATTGAAAAATGTAGTGGTATATGCTTTGGGTTTTTGCAACATGGTATTCTTTTCCATCGGTTCATTTTCATAAATGATAGAACAAGTTGGACCCATGATTATTTCTAAGAAAATAATATGGATGGGTGAAAAAATGTTGGGATAAATCCATCCTAAAGCCAAGGGAACAAATACCGTTAGTAGGATTGGGATGTGTATGGAGATGATGTATTGAATGGCTTTTTTCAGGTTAGCATATATCTTTCTGCCCATCGCTATCGCATCTACCATTTTAGATAAATCATCTTCTAATAAAATTAACGATGCGGCTTGTTTGGCTATTTCTGTTCCTTTTTTACCCATCGCAATACCAATGTGTGCAGCTTTTAAAGCAGGACCATCATTTACACCATCGCCTGTCATGGCTACTATTTGATTATTGGATTTTAAAGCATTGATGATTTTCAATTTGGCTTCGGGGAACATCCGAGTGAAAATAGTGGTATTCATCACCGAAGTTTTTAATTGTTCTTCAGGCAATTTCATTAAGTCATCACCTGAAATGCTTTTCTCAAAACCTTTGAATCCAACTTGTTTTGCAATGGCTGTTGTAGTAGCTGCATTGTCACCAGTAATAATTTTTACTGCAATTCCAGCCGCATAAAATTGCTCTAACACTTTTTGAATGTTTTCTTTTGGTGGGTCGTAGAAAGCAACTATACCTTTAAATTGAAAAGGCAAATCTTGTTGATTGGCTGGATAATTATCGCTTGTAAAATTTGAGCAGCCTACGCCTAACACTCTATAACCATCGTTGGTTAAAAGTTGAATGGCTTCCTCAATTTGTTGCTTTTCGGATGCTGTTGGTTTTGATACATTCATCAATGCTTCGGGTGCACCTTTAGCAGCTATAATTCTTTTGCCTTTATCATCTTCAAATACATGAGTCATCATGGGTGGTTTGCCACCTAATGGATATTCGTGTGAGAGTTTATAATTTGGGCGTTCGTCATTTTGCATAATTGCTGCATAAGCTTCATGCAAGGCTACTTCCATAGGGTCAAATGGAATAGGTTCACTTGCCCACATCGCCAATTTGATGAGTTCTTTTTCATCATCAGTTAGTACATTTTTCGGTTGAGAAATTTTATTGGACGAAAGCAAAAAGAGTTTTGCTAAACTCATTTTATTTTCAGTAATAGTGCCAGTTTTGTCGGTACAAATAACAGCGGCACTGCCTAATGTTTCTACCGTTTTCATTTGCTTTACCACAATTCCCATTTTCATCAATCGCCATGCACCCAATGCCATAAATGTGGTGAAAGCAACAGGAATTTCTTCGGGCAAAATGCTCATGGCTAAGGTGAGCGACTGCAACAAACTTTTCAGAATTTCTTTAGAATGAAAATAATTGATTGCCCAAACAATTACAAAAACCACAGCACCAGCTATTGCCATTTTCTTTACAAAATTGGCTATTTGAATTTCCAACGGAGTTTTCTCTTCGCTGATGCTTTCCAAACTTGTTCCTATTTTACCTAATTTGGTTTCATTGCCAATAGCAGTGATGGTGGCAATTGCTAAACCACTTGCCACAGTTGTGCCACTATAAATAAATTTATCTTCTTTGTCTTTATCTTTAAAAACAGCCAACGATTCACCAGTCAATATAGATTCATTTACCGAAAAATCATTGGAGTGAACAATCATGCCATCAGCCGTAATGGCTATTCCTTCTTCCACCATCAGGCTATCGCCCAATACTACATCTTCGCTCTTTATTTCTTCAATTTTTCCATTTCGAATTACTTTGCAATTGGGTTGTGATAAATCTTTGAGCTTTTCTAAGGCATTCTTACTTCTAGAATATTGATATAATGAAATGGAAGTTTGAAATATAATGGCAACCGTCAGGAAAATTCCGTCACCAATTTTTCCGCTGATAAAATAAATGGAAGCAGCCACCAATAATAAAATCATCATGGGGTCTTTGGCAATG
>CAIQHW010000003.1 GCA_903871715.1 uncultured bacterium | reverse complement strand
CACAGCGTATGAAAATTAACCCAACTAATGATTATATTTTAGAACAGGTTAGTAAACACGGTAAAGCAGTCGTAGTATTAGGTTCAAGAAAAGCAGAATCAAGTAATAGAGCTAAATCTTTAGAGAAATATAACTTAGAAGATATTGCAGGGCAGAAATTCAAAAAACATACACTTCCAAATTCATGGATGTATGCGCCTATTTCCGATTTAACAACGCAAGAAGTTTGGCAATATTTAATGCAAGTTCCGTCATTTTGGGGTGGCGACAACAAACGCTTGATAACTATGTACCGCAACGCTTCCGAGAATTCGGCAGAGTGTCCATTGGTAATAGATACATCAAGTTTAGTAATTCAACTTGCTGCTTAAATACAATGCAAGAACAACTTCAAAAATACCTTACCGCTTTTCAAAAATTAAGAATTGATAAAGCCCACGGAGTTGCTCCACATAAACCAATTTTACTTTTATCCATTTTACAAACATTTCAAAATGGAATAAACAATAACACAAGAATTTACATCACTCCCGAATTAGTCGCTTTATTCAAATCTAATTGGAGTTTATTAGTTACATCAAATCACGATTGTCGTTTTGCTCTCCCTTTCTATCATTTAACAAGCGATAAGTTTTGGAAACTGATTCCTAAGATTGGTTTTGAAAACATTTTACAACTTAAATCTTCAATGCGAAGTTTCGCAAGCCTAAATGCAGCAGTTGATTTTGCTGTAATTGATGACGATTTATATTTGCTCATGAGAGATAAAAAGAGTAACGAAATTTTACAACAGTTTTTATTGGACGAATATTTCCCAACTACAAAAAGCAATTTCAGCAATTCATCAAATCAGCAACAACAGCTGTTTGAGGATATTGAAATCAAAATCTTAAAAGAAGATGCGGTAGAGTATAGGCAGGAAATAAAACAATTGATGGAGCAAAAAAACGAAGAAGAAATTTTTATTCGAGGCAGTTTATTTAAAAGGGAAATTCCAAAAGTATACAACAACACTTGCTGCATTTCAGGAATGAAAATAGATGCAACAGTAAATATTTCGATGGTAGATGCTTGCCATATTGTGCCTTTCAGCGTAAGTTATGATGATACAATTTCAAACGGAATTGCTTTATGCCCAAACTTGCACAGAGCCTTTGATAGAGGATTGATTGCAATCAATTTGGATTACAAAGTTCTTGTTTCAAAAAAATTTAAAGAGGATGAAACGAATTACAGCATTAAGATTTTCGAAAATAAAAAGATAATTTTGCCGAAAGCAAATACTTATTTTCCATTGTATAAAAATTTTGAATGGCATCAAAAAAATATTTTTAAATGAATCTTACGGACAAAGTTGTGATACATTTCAATGATAGAATTCAAGAGTTTGAATTATGGATTCATCACTATAATTTTGAAGATAAGCTTTATCCGCTTTCTTATAGTAGCAATATTACATCAAGCGATAATTTATGTTACCTGATTGGTATTGCAAAAAGGAGCTATTCATCTATTTTCAATCATTCAACAATTATAGGCGATGATATTAAAAGTAGAACTATGCCATATCATTTAAGGTTATGACTTTACCGAAGCATTTAAGAAGCAAATACTCAATCAATTAAAAGAAATTGACCCAAGAATATTTGAAGAATTTAGCAAGAAGCTTTTAAAAACATTTGGCTTTAAAGATTTAGCTGTTACTCAATATTCTAAAGACGGCGGCATTGATGGTTATGGAAAATTAAAAGTAGGAATCACTTTTTTAAATGTTGCATTTCAATCAAAGCGTTGGAATAAAACAGTAGTATCAAAAAAAGAAATTCAGTCTTTTCGTGGCGATATTCAAGGTAAATATGAACAAGGAATTTATTTTACTACTTCTACCTATTCACGAGATGCAAAAGAAGTAAGTATTCAAAAAGGAGCAGTTCCAATAATATTACTTGATGGAAATGCTATTGTTGAAATAATGATAGAAAAGCAATTTGGTGTTGATACAGAAAATATCCCAGTTTATGTAAATGCACTTGATAAAGCATTAAACGAAGATTAATTTGTAAAACCCAATGAAAAACCTTCTTAAACTTCATGAAGCAGTTGCCGTAGTATTACTATCACAACCAGCCGCAGCGGATATGCTGAATCGGATTTGCAATCCGATTCTAATGAGCGTAGGATTTTAAATCCTTATTTCAAAAATTACCTGCTAGTACCCCTGCTGCCGCAAGTTTACAGCGTTGATTAATGCGTTAGTCAACTTGTGCCATTATTCAGTAGGTTTGCTAACGCCCTTTTAAAAATTGGGTTAAGAAAAAAATCGAGCACAGAGGCAAAAAGAAGAAAAACTGTTCGAAGTCAGCCGCTACAAACCTTATTATTGGACACAAATCATTTTCGGCTGACAAGTTTTTTTCTTCGAGCGTAGCCGATTTTTTTTAGCAATTTTTAAACAGGCTTGATTTTTTGTTTCTTTTGCATCAAGGCAAAAGAAAATCAGAAAAGAGCATTTGCTTGCCGCAACAGCTTTGAAAAATTAGCCGATTTTTATCGAGCCTTGAACTTTTTATTTCTTTTTCATCAAGGCAAAAGAAAGATAAATAACCTTGAACTTTTGTTTCAAGTTGCAAATCCCGATTTATCGGGGACAAAAGAAAATCAGAAAAGAGTATTTGCTTGCCGCAACAGCTTTGAAAAATTAGCCGATTATTATCGAGCCTTGAACTTTTTGTTTCCTTTTCATCAAGGAAAAAGAAAGATAAATAACCCTGCCACTATTCGTTTGTAGCAAAAGATTTAAGCATGGCAACCGAGTATCTAATTGGCATTTCGCTTTCAACGAAATAACCTAACAATTAAAGGCAAAGCTAACCACATTGTCTTCACATCTCACCCCATTTTCTATACCCCTTTGCTTACTACCCCCACCAAAATAGCCACCAGTAAAGCTTAAAAACTTCACCAAGGTTCGTGTCTCCACGAGCATCTTAAAAGAATTAATTTTTGCTTTGCCAATAACAACAATTTTTCTTCTACTTTTGCACTCAACTTTCAATTTCAATTTTCAATCAAACCACTCAAACTAAATATTGTCCCAACAGCTTTATTAGCTGACTACTGCAATAGTTTTGATAGTGCTATTGAAAATGAATTTGAACAATTGCACGATAGCGAATTAAGCATCGAAACTTTTAGTTTCTATACTTCAATATCTGCTGTTTTCTCATCTAAAATCGAGGGCGAAAATATCGAGTTAGATTCCTACATAAAGCACAAACGATTAGGCGCACATTTTTTACCCGATTATACTCGTAAAATTGATGACCTCTACGATGCGTATTTGTTCGCTCAAAAAAACACATTGGCTGCCAATAATTTCTCTCCAGCCCATGCAATAATTACAAAACACATTTGGCAAAAAATGCAACAAGGCAAATTGCGAAAGGGAAATATGTTTGTCGTAACTAAAGATGGAAGAATAGAATATGTAGCTGTTTCGCCTGACAAAGTTGAAGCAGAAATGAAAAAACTGTACGCTGATATCTCAACGCTTCTTAAAACTGAATTAACTTTTAGCGAAATACTATTTTTTGCAGCCATGCTACATTTGGTATTTGTTAAAATTCATCCATTTGAAGATGGAAATGGTCGAACATCAAGGCTTTTAGAAAAATGGTTCATTGCTCAAAAATTAGATTTTAAAGCATGGTTTATTCAATCCGAAAGATGGTATTACAACCAACATCAAACCTATTACAATAACATACGTAAATTATGATTAGAGTATGACGAATTAGATTATTCACAAGCATTTTCATTTTT
>CAIQHW010000002.1 GCA_903871715.1 uncultured bacterium | reverse complement strand
TTATAAACATAATTCCATTTTGTATAAAAAAGTTGGTAATTTTGTAAAAGCAGGTGATGTGATTGCAGTGGTGGGCAACACGGGCGAATTATCGAAAGGACCCCATTTGCATTTTGAGTTGTGGTATAACGGTATAGCTGTAAACCCACGAGATTTTATCAATTTTAATTAACACTAAAAAATTTTTTAATTATGGCAATGTTCGACAATAGTAGCAACGGCAGTAAAAAAAATCAACCCGTTATGCCAACCAACATCAACCCTGGAACACAGATGGATGGTAACTTAACCAGCGATGGTGATATTCGATTAGATGGCAACATGGTGGGCAATTTAACTACAAAAGCCAAAGTAGTAATTGGTTCGTTGGGTACTATTGATGGTAATATTGATAGTGTGAGTGCTGATATTTTTGGAAAAGTAAAAGGTGATATTCACGTAAAAGATTTGTTGTTTTTAAAAAGCACCGCGATTGTTGACGGTGATATTTTTACTGCCAAATTGGTGGTGGAAAGTGGTGCACAATTTAATGGTTCGTGTGTGATGAATTCTGCCAACACAAATATTCCTGCTGATAAAAAGGCAAACGCCAAAATCCTTGAAGAAGCCGCCGTTTAGCGATTATTCTAAGTACACACAATTAGCTTATCAAAGTGTAGCTACTATTTTGGTGTGTGTAACCATTGGACATTTTACCGACAAATATTTTAGTTATCAACAACCTTGGGTTACTCTTTTTTTAGGATTAGTGGGTTTAATTATCAGCATTTATTTGTTGCTAAAAAGTAGCAATGAAAAAGAAGAATAATTGCCAATCCAACTTTTTTTTGTAAAATTGCAAACTACTATTTCCTAAAAAATTGATACCCACTACTCTCCTATCGCAACTTTTGCAATCACACGATTGTGTAATTGTGCCTAATATTGGTGCTTTTATTGCGCATGCACATGCCGCTGAAATTAGCATTATTGATAAACAAATTTGCCCACCGCATAAAAAGATTTCTTTCAACAGCAGCATTATCCAAAATGATGGATTATTGGCTCATGCTGTGGCACAACAAAATAATTGTTCGTTTGAAAATGCTACACTGCAAACACAGCAACAATGCAGCATTTGGCAAACAAAAATGTTGTTGGGCGAAATTATTTCGTTTGAAAATGTAGGTAAATTGTGGATGGATTTAGAACACAAAATTCAATTTAAACCATCGCATAATTTTTTGCAGAGCCATCAATTTTATGGTTTAGAGGTTTTAAATATTGTGCCTATTGTTCGTGAAGAGATAAAAGAAGACGTTATCAAATGGCATGTACAAAATGATGACAAAGGCTTGCATCCACAAGGCTATTTAAATGATTTTATTGCTAACGAAAAACAAAAACCAAATACTAAAATTTGGTTGAAATTAAGTGCCGCTGCGATGTTGGTAGGTTTGATAGTTTTGGCAAGTTGGTTTACTATCGAAAATCCGAGTTCGGTAAATAATATGGCTTCGATGATTTCTTTAGATTCTTTTTTCAAAAATAATCAACCCGAAAAAGTAATAGTTAAAAAACCTGTAGAGCAAAAAAATGTCGCTTTTGAAAATGTGGGTTTGCAACATCCTTATACTTTTTATTTAGAAAATCCTGCCGAGCCATATTATTTAATCACCGACACCAATTTAAATTTTACTGAAGCCAACAACAAGAAATTACAATACTGGAAAGAAGGCTGCGATGCTCGTATCATTCAAATGGACAGCGTTTATCAAATCGGTTTATATCATTTTACCACTGCCGATAACATCCAAAAAATAAAATCAGAAACCGACAGTTGGCTGCATGTAGATTGTAAATTGATGAAGTTGGTAAATTAATTTTTTGCGAAAAATTATTATCAAAGTTTAATGTCTACCGAGCAAAAATAATCTTGTTTTCACTCGTTTGCTTTGTTTAAATCTGCTGCTACAAAAGAGTAGTAGCAGGCGAAGTTTTTTATTTCGCCTTCATTTTATTCCCCGTAAAGCAAAATGCAATATGCTCTTTCACTTCAAACTGACCTTGGGGCGAAGTTGTATGAATGTGCATGGCTTCTGTAAAAAATTGAGGGTTACGATTTGCTGCTTCTCGTGCAATATCAGTTACATTTTCAGTCCAACGTTTTTGCGCTCTTAAATTGTCTTTAGCCAAATTAGAAGCAATGGTAAACAACCAAGTTTTTAAGGAAGATTCCCCACTCTGAAAGTGGATAGTTTTTCTAAGCCCTTAAGGTAAGTGTCGTGTGCTATATCTTCCGCATCGGCAACGCTTGCAGTAATTCTTAAAAGGTACGATTTTAAAGGTGCAACCGTGTTTTCAAATTCGGTATTAAATAGTTCTGCTGTCATATTTTATTAGCCGTTAAATTAGTGCCTATCGTTTTCGATAATCTTGGAGACACTAAACTTGGCGAAGATAAAATGGTTTTTCATTTAAACGATAATACCCATCGATGGTGGTTTAGTTTGCTTATATTCTCTGCTATAAACTGTTACCAGCAAAGAAGATAGCTTATTTCAAAAGTTGAAACCTTATTTATAAAGTTGAGCTCTTATTCCTGTCAAAAGACATCTTCCTTGGCATAGAAGACATCATATTCGGAAATCTGACTTCTTCTTTTCAAACAAGAATGCTTATTTATAAAGAAGACATCTTGTTTAGCATGAAAGACATCTTATCTGGAGATTTGAAACCTTATTTCCAAACATGAATCTTTATTTTGAGTAAAGACATCTTCCTTGCACATAAGATAGCTTATTAGGAAATCTGACATCTTCCTTGGCACATAAGACATCATATTTGTAAAGAAGAGAAGAAGTTTGGAAATCACTTCACTCTTTTGCAAATCACTCCAGAACTTTTAAAATAACCTGAGTTGAGTGCTTGAATTAAACTTACCCCTGCTGATTTGGGAATTTTGACATATCCATATAGAACACTTCCCAAGTATGACCATCAAAATCTTCGATAGAGCGTTGTTGCATAAAGCCGTAATCTCTCATTTCATGCGGTTCGGTGCCGCCAGCTTTCAGTCCGTTGTTCACCATATTATTTACTTCATCTACACTATCCACTGATAAAGAAAATAATGCTGCTAAACTGGTTTTGGTATCTGCAATAGGTTTGGTGGCAAAGCCTGCAAACTTTTCATGCGATAAAATCATAAGGAAAATATTTTCACTCCACACCATACATTTTCCTGATTCATCTGAAAATTGAGGATTATTGGTGAAGCCCAATGCTGAATAAAACTGCATCGACTTTTCTACATCTTTTACTGCTAAATTGATAAATACTTGTTTTGGCATTTTTGAAATAATTAGTTGTTCAAAGTTTTTAGAACTTCATTTTTAAACCAATTTGTTTTTGATAAATCACTCAATGAATACTTGAATTGAGTAAGATATTTTTTGTTGAAATGCTTTTTCATATTAAAGTAAGAATAAAAATCTTCAAAGTTGTTGCTCTGCAATGCCTCTGTAATTGGTTTAATGTTACCATCGTCCTTGATACAGTCTTTAAATTCTATGTAAT
>CAIQHW010000001.1 GCA_903871715.1 uncultured bacterium | reverse complement strand
TTGCAGAAAAAAATGAAAAAGAAAATGAGCAACATTCTATTAAAGGAGCAATGGAATATTGGAACATGCTGCACAAAAATGTGCAAACGGGTACAGTAAATCCAAACGATTATTATCAAGCACTGCACGATGTGCAACAGATGTTTGGTGCTGCAAATCGAGCTAAATCAACAGGTTTGGGCTTGCAGTGGAAAAATTTAGGACCCGATAATATTGGTGGGCGCACCCGAGCCTTGCTAATTGATAAAAATAATCGCCTGCACATGTTTGCAGGTGGTGTTGGTGGTGGCTTATGGGAAAGCAACGATGCCGGGCAAACATGGCATAAACAAGCACAATGCGATTCGTTGGGCAACATGTGTATTACAGCATTAGCTCAAGCAGCTAATGGCGATATTTATTTTTCAACCGGCGAAATATTGGGTTCAAATATTGTTGCATACTCTACTTCAAGCAATTTTTCAGGTTTTCCAGGTTATGGCGTTTTCAAATCTACAGATGGTGGCGCAACATTTACGCACTTGCCTAGCACTACACCGCCAGCTAATAGTTATTCATCGCCATGGAATTTTACAGATGCTATAGCTTGTTCTCCAACCGATGCAAACACTTTATTTGTAGCCACACAAAAAGGTTTGTATGTTTCAACCGATGCAGGAAATTCATTTAATCCTGCACCAAATAATTTGCTTTCAAGATGTACGGATGTAAAAATTTCCAACAATGGGATGGTAATTGCTGCAGCCTTTTCTGGCCAATCCTCTATCAATATTTCAACTGATGGCGGTAATAGTTTTTCTCCATCAACTTTAACGGATGGCTCAAATACTATTTCGGCAACACGTGCAAAAATTGCTTTTGCACCCAGCAACAACAATTATATCTATGTAACTACGATCAATGCATCAGCGGCAAATGTTTTGCGTTCAACTGATCAAGGAAATACATGGTCAATCATTTCACCTATTAACTCTGCATTTTTTACATCAGATTTATTTAATCAAGGCGATTATAGTATGAGTTTGGCAGTTGTGCCCGACAATCCAGATATGATTTACACAGGCGGTTTAGACTTGCAACAATGGGATGGCGTAGCCAACACTTGGCATCAAGTTTCTATTTGGAGCAATTCGGTTTTTTCTTCCACCTATGTTCATGCCGACCATCATGTGGTTTTATTCGACCCTACTAATCCAAATATATTTTTCACTGGTACTGATGGTGGCATAAGCGTTTGCGCCAATGCAAAAAGTGGTAATCCTAATTTTAATACACATAATAAAGGTTATGGTGTAACCCAACTTTATGGCATTGGAGCCAGCTTAAATGGCGCATGGGTTGGTGGAGCACAAGATAATGGCTCGTTTTTAAATGATTATACTAACCTATATGCTGGCTATGTAAAATCAGTTAAAGGTGGCGATGGTTTTGAAGCAGCTTATTCACATATAGATACCTTAACCTCTTTTGTTACTACCTACGGCGACCAACCACAAGCACAAGTTTTAGAAAGAAGCATAAATGGAGGACATAATTTTTCAACTTGCTTTGATAGCCATATTGATGCAAACTCCGACGGGGCAATGGACCAAGGCGGATTTTTTATGACTCGATTATATTTATATGAAAACGAAGATTCTAATCTTAATGGTTTAAATCTGACACTTAATTCAAGATTATACTTGCCAACAACACAAGGTATTTGGGTTTGTGTAACCCCATCATCTTCAAGCCCTACTTGGTATCAAATAACTAGTTCCACCAGCAATGCTTTAGTAATGAAGAGTACGCACGACGGCAACACTTTATTTGTGGGAGATGAATCTGGCAATTTTTGGCGCATTGATAGTTTGAATTTAAACTATCCTACTACTTATCCACCAGCAACAACTTTTTTTCAAATGTCAGTTGCGCATCAAATTCACACTACCCAGCTTTATCACGCCAATGCCCCTGTAACTGGTATTGGTATTGACCCTACCAATTCAAATAATATAGTAATCACTTGGGCAAATTATGGAATTACCAACCACATTTTACGGATAACAAATGCCATGACATCAACTGGAACTGCAAATACCCTGTCAACAGTTGGACAAGGTAATTTACCTTCAATGCCTTGTTATAGTATTGATATTAATCCATTAAATAACAACCAAGCAGTTGTGGGTACTGAGTTTGGCGTTTATAGCACATCCAACATTTGGGCATCATCGCCTACTTGGAATGATGAAAATGCAACTTTTCCACACATGCCTACTATGCAACTTTTTTTCAGCCGTTGCAAGCAAGATTCAGCCAATCTAAAGCACAACTACAATTATTGGCTGTTTGCTGCTACACACGGTCGTGGAGCTTGGTACACTAATACACTTTGTGTAGGTTGCGATACTATTAACACCCACAAAAGTAGCTATTACACTGGTATTAACGACCAACCACTTTATAGCAACATCAACATTTATCCTAACCCAACAAATAACACCACCAATATTATTTTGAGCAGCGATTTTGTCAATGCAACATTAGAAGTGTATAATTTGAATGGGCAAATGATGTGGAATGAAAAAGGAATCAATAACAAAACTGAATTGAATGTATCCTCTTGGAATAGTGGCACCTACATTGTTTGCATCAAAGCAAACGGAAAAAGTGTTACTAGAAAATTTGTAAAAATGTAATAGGCATTTTCAACTTAAAAAATCCCACTTGAAATTTATCAAGTGGGATTTTTTAAGTTCATTTTTTTTAAAATGATTTAACCCTTATTTGCCAACTGTCCGCAAGCAGCGTCAATATCTTTACCACGGCTGCGTCGCACTCTTACATTCACTTTGTTTTTTTCTAAAGCTGCAATAAATTGCTCGAATTTTTTTTCATCTGGTTTGCGAAAATTTGTTCCCTCCACTGTGTTGTATTCAATCACATTTATTTTTGACGGAATTCGCCTGCAAAGCTTGGTCAAGTTTTGAATATCATCCAAACCATCATTGATATTATGAAACAAAATGTATTCGTAGGTAATAGGCAATTTTGTTTTTAGAAAATAATAATCCAATGCTGCAATCAACGATTCTAAATTGTTGTTGTCGTTGATGGGCATCATTTTGCTGCGTTTCAAATCATCAGCAGCATGCAACGATAAAGCCAAATTAAATTTTGCATTGTCATCCGCCAACTGAATAATTTGTTTGGCAATGCCAGCCGTACTTACCGTAATTCTTGAAGGGCTCATTGCCAGTGCATCGGGCAATGTAATAAAATGAATAGAGCGCATCACATTTTTATAATTGAGTAAAGGCTCACCCATGCCCATGTACACAATGTTGGTTATTTTTTTGTCGTACACCTCCACCGCTTTTTGATTGATGATAGCCACTTGGTCAAAAATTTCGTCAAAATCTAAATTGCGTTCTCTGCCCAATTTGCCAGTGGCGCAAAACCTGCAAGTGAGGCTGCATCCTACTTGTGAGCTGATGCAAGCTGTGAGCCGAGTAGAGGTGGGAATTAAAACACCTTCGATAAAATGACCATCAAAAGTTTTGAATCGAAATTTTTGAGTGCCATCTTCACTCACTTGAATGTGGTCGGTTTGCAAAGCATGAAACGAAAAATTTTCTTTAAAATAGTTGCGCAATTCTTTGGGCAAATTGCTCATGTCATCTACCAAGCGCACTTGTTTTTTCCACAGCCAATCCCATATCTGCTGAGCCCTAAACGATTTCTCATTCAATTTTGCTACTTCACTTTTTATATCCTCAAGCGATAATTCGCGAATGTTTTTTTGCAGTGCCATGGTCTAATTTTTTGCTGCGGCAAAATTACAACTACAATAATTGAGATAAGGAAATGTGGCAGGTTTAATTTTAAAAATTACTTTTGGACTTGAAATAGCAACTAATGAATGCCTTTATTTCTGAAAAATGAGTTGTTGAATTAATATCTCAAATTTTTAAAAACCAATTGTAGAACATCACCAAATGCCCTTTAAAACCATATCAAAAGGAGCTGTTGTGAGTACAAAACAAAAAAATCCCGAAACATTTCTGCTTCGGGATTTTCTATTTATTATCCTTATAAACTCTTATTCACCACCTTTTTCAATCTTTCTTCTCAACTGTCTGTGCTCTTGTTTCAATTTTAATTTGTAACGAATCACATACATCGAAGGGGAAACAACCAAGGTTAAGAAGGTTGCAATCACTAATCCGTAAATGATTGTCCAAGCCAATGGTCCCCAGAACACAACGCTATCGCCACCTAACCAAATGTTTGGTTTGAAGTGCGTAAATAAACCTGGGAAATCAATGTTTACACCAATTGCCAATGGAATCAATCCTAAAATAGCAGCGCAAGCAGTTAATAAAACTGGCGTCATTCTCGTTACACCACCTTCAATTACGCTCTCTAAAGTACGATGACCACGAGCTTTCAGCTCATCAATAAATTCAATTAAGATGATACCATTCTTCACCACAATACCAGCCAGTGCCATAATACCAACGCCTGTCATAACGATTACCATTGGGTCGCCGCTTGCTGCATAACCCATAAACACACCAATGAAACTGAATGCAATAGTGGTGAAAATGATTAATGGTTTTGATGTTGAATTGAACTGAATCACGATTACCAAGAACATCAATGCGATGGCTGCCATAAATGCTTTTCCTAAGAAAGCACCAGTTTCTGCTTGGTCTTCTTGCTCACCCGTTTGTTTGATTTCATAACCTTCAGGCAATTTTGTTGTCTTGAATAATTCTTTCAAATCTGCATTTATTTCATTCGCATTAAATCCTTCTAACACATTGCTGCCAAGGGTTACAACACGTTTTTGATTTTTACGATTAATGCCGCTGAAGTTGTTTGAAAATTCAACCGTTGCAACACTGCTCAAAGGAATTTGACGGAATTGTCCGTTAGTCATATCACGGAAAGCAATGATGATGTTCAATAAATCTTCAGGTTTATCGCGATATTTTTTATCCAATTTCACCATGATTGGAATTTCATCATCCGCATCGCGATACTTGGCGTAATCACGGTTTCCATTCAACACTTGATACAACGCACCAGCAATTTGCCCAACACTCAAGCCTTCACGTTGTGCTTTATTTACATCTACTTTCACTTTCAATTCGGGTTTGTTCAACACCAAATCACTTTTCAATTCTTCAATTCCTTTGATGCCGCTATTGTTCACCAGGTTTTTTACACGAGCCGAAATAGCAACCAACGAATCAAAATCATCACCCGAAACTTCGATGTTTACAGGCTTTCCAGTTGGTGGTCCGCCATGTTCTTTATCTACAATTACTTTTACACCTGGCAAACCTTTTACATTATTTCTAATCGCAGTTAAAATTTGAGCAGTTGGTGCACCATGTCTGTCTTCTGCTGATTTGAATGCAATTGTGATTTTTGATTTGTGCGATTGTGGCGTTCTATCAGGGTTTTGGGGGTCGCCAGCACCGATTGCCACATTTGAAATTACACTTTCAACCAACGGATTGTGTTCGCCAATCACATCGTAAACTTTTTTCTCTAAAATTTTTGTAACCGAATCAGTAGCCGCAACATCAGTACCGATAGGCATTTCAGCATACACATACACAAAGTTAGGGTCGCCATCAGGGAAGAATAAAACTTTTGGTTTACGCATTCCTAATAAAACAATACTCAACACTAAAAAGAAAATTGTACCTGTTAAAACTTTTCCTGGATTGTGCACTGCCCAGGTAACCAAGCGGCGATAAGCATTTCGCAAACGTGGTAAAAAGCCTTCTTGAAATTTATGAATCATAGGATTCAAAACATAATGCATCAACAACAATAACAAGATGACGAAGAACATGAAATTTGCTAAGCCCAACATCGTATAATTTTTATTTGCAAAAAATCCTAACAAGAATAAAACACCCACAATGCCCAAGAAAATAAAGGCTTTGCGGTATTTGCCCACACTTTCTTTTTTGTATTCATGGTCGCGTTTCATAAACGAAACTGCAAAAACTGGGTTGATAACAAACGCTACCAATAACGATGCAAACAAAGTTATAATCAAAGTCATTGGTAAGAAATACATGAATCTACCAACAATACCTGGCCAAAATAATAATGGGAAAAATGGCGCAACGTTCACCAATGTACCTGTAAGTACGGGCCAGAAAACCTCACCAGCAGCTTCTTTCACGGCTTCCATAATGGTCATGTCTTTGTGTTTGTTGAAAATTCGATGTGAATTTTCTATTACCACAATCGCATCATCCACCACAATTCCTAACGCTAATAAGAAAGCAAACAACACAATTACATTCAACGAAAATCCTAAACCCGGTAAAAATAAAAATGCCAAAATTGAACTCAATGGCACTGAAAGCCCCACGTAGAAGGCATTTTCAACACCCATGAAAAACATCAACACTAATGTTACAAACAAAAATCCAAGAATAACGGTGTTAATCAAGTCATTCAATTGCGCTTGCGTTTGCACACTCAAGTCAGCAGTGTAAGTAACCGTAAGGTCTTTAGGGAATTTATTTTTTTGAAAATCAGCAACTGATGCTTTGATCTTTTCAGCAGCGTTAATCAAATTTTCGCCGCTGCGTTTTATCACATTCAAAGTGATAACTGGCTTGTGGTCTAATCGAGCATAGCTTTCTCTGTCTTTATATCCATCTTCCACATCAGCAATATCACCCAAGCGAACCACATTGCCTTGTCCACCTTTGAAAGTCATGTTGCGAATATCTTCCACTGTCTTAAACTCACCACTAATACGAAGTGTACGACGTAATTCTTTTACATTAATATCGCCACCACTCACACTCATGTTGTTGTATTTCAACTGATTTTCAATATCAGTCAAACTCACGTAAGCCGCTTGGCTCTTGTATAAATCAACATTCACTTTTACTTCTCTATCCAACGCACCAATGATATCGCAACGAGTAATTTCTTTGTTCGTTTCAATTTTATCTTTTAAATCATCAGCAAATTTTTTCAGTTTGGTTGCATCGTAATTTCCACTCAAATTAATATTCATACACGGAAACTCACTG